>CAZXPE010000129.1:0-4954 GCA_964642915.1 uncultured bacterium
CAACCATCTCCCGCGCCGACCTTCCTGAATAGCTCCTGACGAACTTTTCGTTCCAGGCGTCCGCTTCGTCGTAAGAGGTCCCCTCCGGCAGGGGCTTTTCGCCCCGACTGATCCGTTCCAGCACGGGAACCATCTCGCGGTGCCATCCCGCCACGTGGCAGAGGATCTCTCTGACGCCCCACGCCCCGAGCATCACCTGAGTCAACTGCTGATCTGTCAGCCCGGCGTATGAGGCCTTGAAAGCGTTGAACTCCTCGTCGGCCCGCGAGAGCAGTTCGTCCTTGTCAGACATGGCGTGGCTCCTTATGGCGCGCTCAAAAAGGACCTGATCGCGCTCAGAGTCTCTGGGTTCTTTCCGAGAAGGATCGAGTAGTGGTTCTCCCCTTCGATGGTGACGAGCCGGCTCTTCCTGATCGCGCGAGCCATCGCCTCCCCCTCTGCATGGGTCATCAGGCAGTCGCTCTCAGTCAGGAGGCCATCAGGGGCGCGGAGGATCAGAGTAGGGCAGGCAATCTCATGGTGGAGGACCCAAAGGCGCTCTCGCTGGAGGTTGGCCAGCTCCTCCTCGATGGCGTGCTTGGCGACCTTGGAGCGGACGCTGCCGTCAGAGGCCACCTCCGCGTCGTATCGGAAATAGCGCTCCACGTAGTCGTTCCATCGGCCCTGGAGGGGAGGGAGCTGCTGCATGAGGCCGAGGAAGATCTCCATCGAAGGGAAGGTGAGATCCAGGCGGGCGAGGGCCGGCTGGAGCGAGTCGAGGACCTCGGCTCTGAAGTCGAAGCCGCCGTCCACCAGGATGAGCTTCTCGACGCGCTCGGGATGGCTGATCGAGAAAGCGACGGCGATGTTGGCGCCGAGAGAATGCCCAGCGATAACGGCGCGCGGCAGGCCCAGGGCATCGAGGAGACCCGCAAGGTCCTGGCAGTGGGAAGCGAGGCTGTACCCCGTGGACGGCTTGTCGCTCTCGCCCCGGCCGCGGAGGTCGTAGGCGATCACTCTGAACTCTGGCGTCAGGGAGTCGGCCAGGGGCGCCCAGCAACTGTGGTTGGCCGTCAGGCCGTGGATGGCGACAACGGCTGGGCCGCTTCCCTCCCACTCGTGAAACGCAAGAGAAACGCCGTTGACCTTTACGCCGGGCATGAGGCCTTCATTGTACAATACTTCAGCCATGCTCGTCCCTCAGCCGGGCCGCTGGCCGAGACGAACCGGGGCTGCCAGAAAGCTTCAGGAATCACTCCGCAATCGGCTTCGTCTTTCGGGCGGCCCGCGAAGGGTCAAACTTGTTGCGGGAGCCGACCTGGCCTTCTCTCCTGACGGCAGGACCGCCTGGGCCGGCGTTGTCGTTGTGAGTTTACCCGAACTTCTTCCCGTCGAGTCTGCCTGCGTTAAAGGCCGGGTCACCTTTCCTTACGTCCCCGGCTATCTCTCTTTCCGCGAAGGGCCTCATCTGCTCAGGGCCTTCGCCAGGCTAAAACGCCGCCCCGATCTTATTCTCTTCGACGGGCAGGGAATTGCTCATCCACGAGGCTTCGGCCTGGCGTCCCATCTCGGCGTCCTTCTCAACTGCCCGAGCGTAGGGTGCGCCAAGTCCCGCCTGGTCGGGGAGCACGGCGAGCCGGGGCCCGAGCGCGGCGCCTGGGTTCCGCTCCGCCTTGACGGGACGACTGTGGGGGCGGTGATGAGGAGCCGCGAGGGAGTCAAGCCGCTCTACATCTCGGTCGGCCATCGGATCTCTCTCAACGCGGCGATCCGCTGGACCCTCGCCTGCTGCCGCTTCAGGGTGCCGGAGCCGATCAGGCTCGCCGAGCAGTTGGTCAACCGCATGAGACAGGAGGACTTCCATGCCCACGCTGCCGGTTGACGGAGTTCCGATTCACTATGAGGAGACCGGGAGCGGCCATCCGATCCTCTGCCTGATCCACGGGGCAGGGGGGAACGCGCTGTCATGGATCCGCCAGCTCGAAGGGCTGGCAGGCGCCGCCCGCGTGATCGCCATCGACCTCCCCGGCCACGGCCAGTCGGGAGGCGCACCCACGAGACCCACGCCTCCGGCGTGGGTGCCCGCGCGGGTACCCGGCTCGTCGATTGACGGCTACGCAACGGCTGTCGGGGCGTTTGTGGAAAGGGCGGGGCTCGGAAGGGTCGTGCTCGGAGGCCACTCCATGGGTGGCGCTATCTCCCAGACCCTCGCCCTCGCGCGCCCCGATCTGATAGACGGGCTGATCCTCCTCGGCACAGGGGCCCGTCTCAGGGTCCTCCCGGTGGCCTTCGAGAGACTCAGGGCCGACTACGCTGAAGGGTGCGCCTTCCTCAACAGCTTCGCTTTCAGCCCCGGAGCTGCCGAGGGTCTCAGAGAGGGAGCCAGGGTTTCGATGCTCATGAACCGGCCCGAGGTCACCATCGGAGACTTCACCGCCTGCAACAGCTTCGACCTGATGGACCGGATCGGCGGCATCAAGGCCCCGACCCTCGTGATCTGCGGCCTTGACGACCAGCTCACCCCGCCCAAGTATTCCGAGTTCCTCGCTCAGCGCATCCCGCAGGCGCGGCTCACCCTGGTGGAGCAGGCCGGCCACTACGTTCATCTGGAGCAGCCCGAGATTGTCAACGCCCAGATCCGCCAGTTCCTCGCCCTCGCTCGGTAAATGCCCCTCTTCACTCTCGGCGGCCCGCGCTAGCTCAGCACACACTTTGACGCAATGAACAACACACTAAAGATCCCTCTTGACACACACATCAAAAGGCAATATGTGTGTACCGCGAGGTGACCCATGGCCAGAGTCAACGTCTTCCTCAAGGACGACCTGCTCAAGGGAGTGGACAAGGAAGCCGCTGAGACCGGCAGGAACCGGAGCGCCCTCATCCAGGCCGCGCTGGCCGAATATCTGGAGGCCCGGCGGAGAGCCCAGGAGGAGGCCGAGGCCCAGCGCCGGATGGACGATGCCTGTCATAGGATGGACGCCCTCGCCAAGAAGCTGGGGAACTGGGACCCCGTCAGGATTATCCGAAAGTTTCGGGACACCCGCTCTGGCGGGAAGCGTGGCCGGCGTCGGCGGGCACGGGCGACAACGCGGCCGTAATGCCGGCCATCCATCCCCGGTACGTCATGGATGCGTCAGTCGCGGCCAAGTGGTTTACCCGCCACGCCGAGGCTGACCGGGAAAAGGCCCTTGCCCTGAGAGAGTTCCATCGGACGCGGCGCTGTCGCCTGGTGGTCCCGGAGTTCGGGTTGCTGGAGATCCTGAACGCCATCAGGTTCAGTCCCCGGGCCGAGGAAGCCGACATCTCAGGAGCGCTGGCAGTGCTGCGTGATCTTCAACTCCAGGTCGAGCCCATGGACTGGGATCTCCTCCGAAAAGCAACCGCCATTGCATGGGCCTATCGAATCGCCCTCTATGACGCCGCCTACATCGCTGTGGCGGAGCGCCTTGGGTTTCCCTTTCTCACAGCCGACGAGGCGCTCCTGAAAAAGATGAAGGGCCACAGCATCGTCCTCCGCCTCCGCGACCTGGAGGCGGGAGAGCAGAGGTGAGCGAAGAGCTGGAAGTCCTGAAAACCGTGGCGCAGCGGTTGGACACCGCCCGCATTCCCTATATGGTCACGGGATCCATTGCGGCGAACTTTTATGCCGTGCCGCGCATGACGCGCGATATCGACATCGTCGCGGAGCTATTCCCTGCAAGCGCCGAGAAGCTGTGCGACGTCTTTCGAGATGACTTCTATATTGACCGGGAAGTGATCCGACAGGCTGTCGAAGAGAAGGGGATGTTCAACGTCATCCATCGTGCCTTCATGATCAAGGTGGATTTCGTAGTCCGCAAAGACAACGACTACCGGCGTGAGGAATTCTCGCGAAGAAGGCACGTGTCCGTGGAAGGCCGAGAGCTGGCCATTGTGGCGCCGGAAGACCTCATTATCTCCAAACTCGACTGGGCGAGGGATACTCGCTCAGAGGTTCAGCTCGCGGATGTGCAAAACCTTATGGCCTGTGTCACCGAACTGGACCGGGCGTATCTCGCCCATTGGACCGCTCGCTTGGGCCTCGAATCCCTCTACCGCGAGGTGAGCGGATGAAAGACACCTCTCCCGAGGTCGAAAGGAAGTTCCGGGAGATGCTGCTCCAGCGCTCCGGGGAGGAGCGCTTGAAGATGGGCTGCTCCATGCACGCGATGGCCCAGGCGCTGGTCCGGGCTTCAGTGTTGGAGCGGGACCCACAAGCCTCGCCCGCCACCCTCCGGCGAGCCCTCTTCCTCCGCTTCTACAGCCGCGACTTCGACCCCGCGACCCGGGACAAAATCCTCCTGGCCTTAGAAAAGGCCGGCTGAGCGCGTGACATCTACCTGTTTCGAGATGACGAGGGAGATTGGGATATGGCACCCGGGAAGACCGAGAAGGCGGGGGCGGTTCCGGCCGAGCGTGTTGCGCGGGCGATCGTGCTCGTGCGTGGTCAACGTGTGCTCCTGGACAGAGACTTGGCGGTTCTGTACGGGGTGGAAACGCGGGTGCTCAATCAGGCCGTGCGGCGGAACCTGGCGCGATTCCCATCGGATTTCATGTTCGCCCTCACCCGCGAGGAGATTCGGAACATATCACAAATTGTGACATGTTCGACCGTGAAGCACGCCCGCAACGTGAGCGCCTTCACCGAGCAAGGGGTGGCGATGCTCTCCAGCGTCCTCAAGAGCGAACGCGCGATTGCAGTAAACATTGCTATCATGCGGGCCTTCGTCCGGCTGCGCCAGATGCTCGCGTCTAACGTGGAGCTGGCCCGGCGCTTGGATGACTTTGAGAAGAAGTACGACGCTCAGTTCAAAGTCGTCTTTGATGCCATCCGCGAGCTCATGGCACTGCCGGAGAAGGCGCGCCGCAAGATCGGGTTCCGCGTCGGGGAGAGGAAGCCGGCGTATCGGGTGCGGCGCCTGCGCCATGCGCCATCACCGTGATGGGGCCTGAC
>CAZXPE010000129.1:4982-6190 GCA_964642915.1 uncultured bacterium
GATGCCTGATTCGAGCCTTGTCCTGACGGAGCGCATCGAGCGTGCGATCCTGGTCCTACGGGGCCACAAAGTCATGCTTGATTCGGACTTGGCGACCCTGTACGGCGTGGGAACAAAGGTCCTGAATCAGGCTGTCAGTCGGAATATCGAGCGGTTTCCAGAAGACTTCATGTTTCAACTCACCGAGGCAGAGGCTGCCTTTCTAAGGTCACAATTTGCGACCTTAAAGCCGGGCCGTGGACGGCACCGGAAATACCTTCCCTACGCCTTCACCGAGCAGGGCGTGGCGATGCTGTCCAGTGTCCTGCGAAGCCCCAGCGCCGTGCGGGTGAATATCGAGATCGTGCGCGCCTTCGTACGGCTTCGACGGATGCTGCAGGCGAACGCCGACCTGGCCAGGAAGCTCGCCGTTCTCGAGAAGAAGCACGACGCGCAGTTCAAAGTCGTCTTCGATGCGATACGCGAACTGATGGCTCCGCCGTCGCCCAAGCGCCGCAAGATCGGGTTCCGCGTCGGGGGCGGGTAGCGAAGGTCAACGTGGGAAACAACGTAACCCAGGCAAAGAAAGGCATGGATTCATGACCGACCCCCATTCTGGACATCCCCGTCCCATACCGAAGGGGCGACCGGATTCTGTACGAGATGAACGATGCATCGCCCACCATCGGGAATCCGATGGCGCCACGCAGTCGCTCGCGGTCCACCTACGGGGTGTGGCGGCACACGCGAGTAGCTTCGCCAAGAAGATCGGCTTGGCCGACCAGGGAGAGCTGATCGGCCTCCTACACGACCTGGGTAAGTACAGCGACGAGTTCCAGAACTACCTCAAGTCCGCAGTGGGCCTTCTCAATCAGGACGAAGACGAGGAGTTCGTCAATGCGAGGGACCTCAAGGGCAAAGTCGATCACTCTACGGCCGGGGCTCAATGGGTCTGGGGGGAGCTATCGAAGCAGGGACCTTGGGGCCAGATCGTCGGCCAGGTGCTCGTCCTGTGCATTGCGTCACACCATTCTGGCCTGATCGACTGCCTGACGTCGGACGTGAATAGTCTGGGCGAAGACGCCTTCGGCAGACGGCTGACCAAACCGGTCGAACGCAGTCATCTCCCTGAGGCGCTTGCCAAGGCCGACGAGCAGATCCTGTCCCATGCCCGAGAGATCCTCTCCCATCCTGAGATGTTGACGGCGGTGCAGGAAGTGATGGCGAGA
>CAZXPE010000130.1:0-6149 GCA_964642915.1 uncultured bacterium
CGTGTGGGTCCGTTTCGCCGTCCGTGGGGCAAACAGGCATAGAAGCAACTTCGATAGAGACCTTCGTCTTCCCTCCCGCTCCACGCGAAGGACGCTATCAGGGGCGGTTGTCAATGTCAAGGTCACTCGCACGGCAACGCGCGGGGAATTGCAGGCCTCGCCAATCCATGAGGGGCCGGGGCAGCCAAAATGGCCCGCGCGTTGACATTCCAGCAGTCTTCCTCCATGCTTCCTCCACAGATAGCTGCGGGGCCGCGAGGTCGGGGGACTGCGAGGAGAAGCAGCGGCGGCACGCATTGTCGCTTTCCGCCTATGCTGGGCGGTTCCCGGAGCCTATAATGGTATGGGCCAGTCGAAGTTCCCGAGAGGAGTCGCCATGAAAATTATCAGCGCAAAGGTGCTGGACTCAACGCATCTGGAATTGACTCAGCCAATTCCTGCGAAGGCTGGCGACCTGATTGAAATCTCCGTCCCCGATGACGATGAACACGATCGGTTGTGGAAGGTAGCGGCAAGCCAGAAGTTCCTCTCGGCCTATGACGCCGGCGACTCTATCTATGACAACCTATGAGGTTGGAGATGTCGTTCTCGTGGACTTTCCGCAGTCAGGATCAGAGCCGCGCAAGAGGCGCCCGGCACTGGTGATCCTCGACATCGGCGATGCCGATGTCGTGCTTGCCCCGATCACGACCCGAGAGCGGACGGGTCCGGGAGACCTGAAACTTCAGGAATGGCAGGAAAGCGGCCTGCTTCGAGAGTCCTGGATTCGGTTGGCAAAAGTCGCGTGTCTCGAGAAGCGTGACATCTCCCGTCGCCTGGGGCGCCTTGTGGAGGGTGACCTAATGCAAGTGGCCCAGGCCTGGGGCTCATTGTTCCGCCACTTCTCCCGCTGATAGATGGCCTCCGACCGCATCGTCATCCGCGGCGCCCGCGAGCACAACCTCAAGAACATCGATCTCGAGATCCCCCGGGACCAGCTCGTCGTGATCACGGGGCTCAGCGGGTCGGGGAAGTCCTCGCTCGCCTTCGACACGATCTACGCCGAGGGGCAGCGCCGCTACGTGGAGTCGCTCTCGGCCTACGCGCGGCAGTTCCTGGAGCAGATGGAGAAGCCGGACGTGGACTCGATCGAGGGGCTTTCCCCGGCCATCTCCATCGAGCAGAAGACGACCTCCAAGAACCCGCGCTCCACCGTCGGGACCGTCACCGAGATCTACGACTACCTGCGCGTCCTCTTCGCCCGGATCGGGATCCCGCACTGCCCTCAGTGCGGCCGGGTGATCGCGGCTCAGACCGTCCAGCAGATGGTGGACCGGGTACTCACGCTCGCCGTCGGCACGAAGCTCCTGATCCTCGCCCCCGTGGTCCGCGGCAGGAAGGGGGAGTACCGGAAGCTCTTCTTCGATCTCCGCCACCAGGGCTACGCCCGCGTCCGGGTCAACGGTCAGCAGCGCGACCTGACCGAGGAGATCGACCTCGACAAGAACCGGAAGCATACCATCGAGGTGGTGGTGGACCGTCTCGTGGTCCGCGAGACGCTGGGGGCTCGCCTGGCGGACTCCCTGGAGACGGCGCTCAGGCTGGCCGACGGGATCGTCCAGGTGGAGACCCTGGAGGGCCAGGTCTTCGTGTTCTCTGAGCGCCTGGCATGCGCGAAGTGCGGGATCTCCTTCCCCGAAGTGTCGCCCCGCATGTTCTCCTTCAACAATCCCTACGGCGCCTGCCAAGAGTGCGGCGGCATCGGCAGCCGCCACGTGCTGGACCCTGAGCTGCTGGTCCCCGACCGGCGGAGGTCGCTCTCCAAAGGGGCGCTGGCCCCGTGGGCCGGCCGGGAGTCCGTGTACTTCAAGCAGACCCTTCGAGTGCTGGCCAAGCGCCATCGCTTCAGCCTCGATACGCCGTGGGAGAAACTCGCGCGAAAGACGCGCGAGCTACTGCTTCAAGGGGAGCCGGAGGGCGGATTCGAGGGCGTCCTGAAGGTGCTCGGGCGGCGTTACAAGGAGACGCTCTCGGAAGAGACGCGCCAGGAGATCGAGCGCTTCATGTCGCTCCGAGCCTGCCCGGCGTGCAAGGGCTCGCGCCTCCGCCCCGAGGCGCGCGGGGTGAAGATCGCCGGCCGCTCCATCGCCGACGTTGTCAGGCTCACGATCAAGGGCGCGGCGGCCTTCTTCGACGGCCTGCGCCTCTCGGAGCGCGAGGCGACGATCGCCCGCCGGGTGCTGAAGGAAATTCGCGAGCGTCTGGGCTTCCTGACCAACGTGGGGCTCGACTACCTGACCCTGGACCGGGCGGCGGGGACGCTCTCGGGCGGGGAGGGGCAGCGCATCCGGCTCGCCACCCAGATCGGGTCGAGCCTAGTGGGGGTCCTGTACATCCTGGATGAGCCTTCCATCGGCCTCCATCAACGGGACAACCGCCGCCTCCTGGACACCCTCAAGCGCCTCCGGGACATGGGAAACACGGTCCTGGTGGTCGAGCACGACGAGGAGACGATCCGCTCCGCCGATTATGTCATTGACCTGGGCCCGGGCGCCGGCGAACTGGGCGGACACGTGGTGGCGGTGGGAACGCCGGACGAGATCATGGCCAACGCCGCCTCGCTCACGGGCAAGTACCTGGCGCGGGAGCTCAAGATTCCTATTCCCGACCGGCGCCGCAAGCCCAACGGCACGTTCCTCACGATCCACGGCCCGCGGGAGCACAACCTCAAGGGCGCGCCGGTCCGGATCCCCCTCGCCACCTTCACGTGCATCACCGGGGTGTCGGGGTCGGGTAAATCCACACTCGTCAACGACGTCCTCTACCGCGCGCTGGCCCAGATGCTCCATCGGGCCCAGGAGAAACCTGGCGCTCACGACCGCATCGAGGGCGCCCAGCACGTGGACAAGGTGATCGATATCGACCAGTCCCCCATCGGCCGCACCCCCCGCTCGAATCCCGCCACGTACACCGGTCTGTTCACGTTCATCAGGACGCTCTTCGCGCGGACCCAGGACGCGCGCATGCGCGGCTACGCGCCGGGCCGGTTCTCGTTCAACGTCAAGGGAGGTCGCTGCGAGGCCTGCCAGGGCGACGGCCTGGTCAAAATCGAAATGCATTTTCTGCCCGATGTCTACGTCACCTGCGAGGTCTGCAAGGGCAAGCGCTACAACCGCGAGGCGCTCGAGATCCGCTACAAGGGCAAGAACATCGCCGAGGTGCTGGACATGACGGTCCACGAGGCGCTGGCCTTCTTCGAGCCGGTGCCGGCGATCAAGGCCAAACTTCAAACGCTCCACGACGTGGGGCTGGACTACATCCGCCTCGGCCAGTCCGCCACCACGCTCTCGGGAGGCGAGGCTCAACGGGTCAAGCTGGCCACCGAGCTCTCCCGCCGGGCGACCGGGCGCACGCTCTACATCCTGGACGAGCCCACCACGGGACTCCACTTCGCCGACATCCAGCGACTCCTGGATGTCCTGAACCGGCTCGTGGACCAGGGGAACACCGTGGTCATCATCGAGCACAACCTGGACGTTATCAAGACGGCCGACTGGATCATCGACCTCGGCCCCGAGGGAGGCGACGAGGGTGGCTACGTCATCGCCACCGGGACCCCCGAGGAGGTCGCCCGCCAGGCGGCGAAGTCCTTCACCGGGCAGTTCCTGACGCGGGTCCTCTCCGCATGAACCACGGGGAGATCGTCTCCTTCATCTGGGGCGTCGCGGACCTGATCCGCGACACGTTCAAGCGCGGGAAATACCAGGACGTCATCCTGCCCCTGACGGTCCTTCGACGGCTCGACTGCGTGCTTGCCCCAACGAAAGAAAAGGTGCTCGCGACGCTGGCGAAGTACAGAGGCAAGGGGCTCGAGAACCTCGACCCCCTTCTCCGCAAGGCATCGGGCTTCGCCTTCTACAACCTCGCGGGGGATGAGGGGCGCATCAGGAAGCCGAACGTCGTCCTCACCGTGTACGACCCCTCTGATGCTCCGCCCCGACGGCCACGACGCGGACAACATCGAGTTCGGGAGCACCCTCTCCAACGACCGCCACGCGCGCCGCAAGTTCGACTATCTGATCACCAATCCGCCGTACGGCAAGGATTGGAAGCGGGACCAGGAAGCAGTGGAGAAAGAGCATGAGCGGGGACTCGCCGGCCGCTTCGGGGCGGGGCTCCCCCGGATCAGCGACGGGCAGATCCTGTTCCTCCAGCACATGCTGGCCCATATGAAGCCGCCCGGGGACGAGGGCTCCCGGGTGGCCATCATCATGAACGGCTCGCCCCTCTTCACGGGCGATGCCGGGGGCGGGGAGAGCGAGATCCGGCGGTGGATCCTTGAGAACGACTGGCTGGAAGCCCTCATCGCCATGCCGGAGCAGCTCTTCTACAACACCGGCATCGCCACCTACGTCTGGGTGTTGACCAACCGGAAGGCGCGCGAGCGGAAGGGGAAGGTCCAGCTCGTTGACGCCACCTCCTTCTGGACGTCCATGCGCCGGAGCCTGGGTGACAAGCGCCGCGAGATCCCCCCGAGAAGGCCGCGGAGATCCTGGCGGTTCACCGAGAATTCAAGGAAGGGGAGTTCTGCAAGATTTTCCCCACGACCCACTTCGGCTACCGGAAGATCACTGTCGAGCGGCCACTCCGGCTCAACTTTCAGGCGAGCAAAGAGCGCATCGCCCGCCTGGACGAAGAGTCGGCGTTTCAAAGTCTTGCCCGGAGATCGAAGAAGGACTCCAAAGCCATGGCTCGGGAGGAGGGCGAGGCGCGGGCGGGCCAGGAGAAGATCCGGAAAATGCTGGCCGGCGTGTCGGACACGCTCTTTAAGGACCGGGAGGAGTTCTTGGAGGCGCTCCGAAAGGCCGCGGAGGAGGCCGGGCTTAAGCTGACAGCGCCCGTCAGGAAAGCGATCCTGGGGGCCCTCTCGGAACGGGACGAGACGGCCGAGGTCTGCAGGGACGAGGAGGGCCATCCCGAGCCCGACCCCGAGCTGCGCGACACCGAGAACGTCCCCCTGGAGGAGCCCATCGAGGCCTACTTCGAGCGTGAGGTGCGGCCCTACGTCCCCGACGCCTGGATCAACACGGCTCTGCGGGATCAGAAGGACAGGCAGGTGGGGCGGGTAGGGTGTGAGATCAACTTCAACCGCTACTTCTACAAGTACCAGCCCCCCCGCCCGCTCCCGAAGATCGAGGCCGACATCAAGACGCTTGAGAAGGAGATCCTGGGGATGCTCCGGGATGTGGCCGGGTCGGACGGGTCTTAATGGTTGGGATCCAACCATTATCTGGTTGAAATTCAATCACCAACCAGTTGACCGGTAGGCTGGATGGACGCCTATCGTATGCTATCATTTCGATATCACGAGACCGACTCTGGAGGACTCGACCATGCCTCATCTTCTCGTCAGAGACCTGGATGCGGAGACCGTCGAACGGCTGAAGGCCCGAGCGAAGCAGCGCGGGCGGTCCCTGCAAGGGGAGGTCAAGATTATCCTGGAGGAGGCGACTGCCTTGACTGTCCGCGAGGCTCGTGAAGTCGCCGAGCAGTGGCATAAGCGCCTTAAGGGTCGAAGGTTCACCGAGAGCGCGAGATTGATCCGCGAGGATCGCGGTCGGTGAGCGATCTTGTGGTGGATGCCAGCGTCGCGGTCAAATGGCTGGTGCCAGAACGCCACGCGGACGCCGCAATCCGAGTTCTGAGTCCGGACTACTCGCTGTTAGCCCCGGACCTGATTTGGGCTGAAGTGGGCAATACGCTCTGGAAGAAGTGGCGGCGGGGAGAGATCCGCGAGGAAGAGGCGTCACGTCTCCTGAGCGACTTCCGGCGGTTCCCGCTCAGGATCTACGCCTCTCATGCGTTGCTGGACCTGGCCTGGAATGTCGCCACCCGCTACGGCCGGAGCTTCTACGACAGCCTCTATCTCGCCCTGGCCGATCATACAGGGTGTCAGCTGGTGACAGCCGACCGGACGTTCTATCGCCACCTGGAGCGGAGTGGTCTTCGTCGGCGTCTCGTCTGGATAGAGGATCTCCCGTGAGGTATCGCTCGTATCCCGCCTACAAGCCCTCCGGCGTGGACTGGCTGGGCGACATCCCGGCCCATTGGGAGATTAACCGCCTGAAATTTGTCGCGCAGCTCAACCCTGACGTACTGCCCGAGGAGAC
>CAZXPE010000131.1:0-6083 GCA_964642915.1 uncultured bacterium
CAAGAAGGACGAGCTGGCGCGGAACCTCGCCTTCGGCGAGCAGCGCCGCCTGGAGCTGGCGCGGACACTGGCCGCGGGGCCGGAGCTGATCTTCATGGACGAGCCCGCTGCGGGGATGAACGCCGCAGAGATCGATGACCTTCGAAACCGCATCGTAGAGCTCAAGAGGCGCGGGAAGACGATCGTCCTCATCGAGCACCACATGGAGCTGGTCATGGAGGTCGCCGAGCGCGTCGCGGTGCTGAACTTCGGAGAGAAGATCGCCGAGGGGTCGCCGGCCGAGGTGCAGGACGACAGCCGGGTGCAGGAGGCCTACCTGGGCACTCACCGGAACGCCTGAGTCATGCTCGAAGTGAAAGACGTCGTTACGTCGTATGGAATGATCCAGGCCCTCAAGGGAGTGAGCCTCTCAGCTCGCGAGGGCGAGGTCACCTGCATCCTGGGCCCCAACGGCGCGGGGAAGACCACCCTCCTTTACACCATCGCGGGGATCCTCAAGCCGCGGGGCGGCTCGATCACCTTCGAGGGAAGGGAGATGGCCGGCGTCCCGGCAGACCGGGTGGTCGGGCGAGGGATCTCGCTCGTCCCCGAGAACCGGCTGGTCTTTCACCACATGACAGTGCGGGAGAACCTGCTCGCCGGCGCCTACGCGCGACTGCGCCGGGACCGCAGCGGCGTGAACGCTGATCTCGATGCGATGTTCGCGCGCTTTCCGATACTGAGCCAGCGGGCCGGCCAGGCCGCCGGCACCCTCTCAGGCGGCGAGCAGCAGATGCTCGCTGTAGCCCGCGCTCTGATGGCGCGGCCGCGGCTCCTGATGATGGACGAGCCGTCGCTTGGGCTCGCTCCGCTCATCTGCGAGCAGATCTTCGAGATCGTCGGAAGATTGAACCGCGAAGGGATCACCGTGCTCCTGGTCGAGCAGAACGCGCGGATGGCGCTCTCGGTCGCCCACCGCGCGTACCTCCTCGAACAGGGGCGGGTCGCGTTCCAAGGCACCCCGTCGGAAGTTTCGTCCAACGAGGCGATCAGCCGGGTCTATCTCGGTATCAAGGGGGGGTGACCCGGCGTTGGTGGAGTTCCTGCAAGCCCTGGTGGACGGGGTGATGCTGGGCGCCACCTACTCGCTCCTGGGTCTGGGGTTCACCCTCATCTTCGGCGTCCTCCGCCGGCTGAACCTCGCCTTCGGGCCGACGATCCTCGTCGGCGTCTATGCCGGGAGCCACTGGCACCTGGCGTGGCCCGGATCCCTCGCCGCCGTCGCTGCCGTCACGGTCGGCGGCGCAATCCTGGCCGGGATCTACGTGGAGCGCTGCTCCTTCCGCGCCCTCTCACGCCAGGCGCCCGTTGTTTCCATGATCTCCTCCTTCGCTGTCTGGATGCAGCTCCAGGAGCTGGTCGCCATCGTCTCGCCGAGCCGCACCATGGCGTACCCGTCGCCGGCGTGGCTCCCCGCCATCGAGGTGGGCCCCATCCTGCTCAGGTCGGACGGGCTCCTCATGTGGACTGGCGCGACGGCCATCATGCTCGCTCTCTTCCTGCTCCTCTACAGGACACGCTTCGGCATGGCTCTGAGGGCTGTCGTCGATTCGTCTGAAGGCGCGGCGCTGATGGGGGTCAACGTGGCTGCTGTGGGGGCGGCGGCCTTCGTCGTAGCTTCAGTGGTTGGAGGGGTGGCGGGCGTCCTCATCGCGGTGAGCCAGCAGCAGGTCACTCCATATTTCGGCCTCTGGGCCACAGTGAAGGGGTTGACAGCCATGCTCCTCGGCGGCGCAGGCTCACTCGGTGGGGCGGTGGTGGGAGGGCTCCTGCTGGGCGTGGTCGAGACCCAAACGCTATGGCACTTCGGGGGGGAGTGGAGAGACCTGGCCTCGTTTGCCCTGCTCTTTCTCGCTGTGGCTCTGGGCCCCAGGATCCGGAGGGAGAGCCAGTGAGCGATTACCTCATCTCCCTTCTGATCAGGATCGGCATCGAGTCATTCGTGGCGCTCTCAGCCTATCTTCTCCTGGTGATCGGGAGGATCTCGTTCGGCCAGCAGGGGTTCTTCGTGATCGGCGGATACGCCGCGGGGATAGCGACGGCGCTCTATGGCGCGCCGCTTGCCGCCGGCATTGCCATCGGCGGGGCCGTGGCGGGGCTGGCCGGCGCTCTCTTCGCCTCAGTCACGGCGGGGGCGCGCGGCATCTACTTCGCCGCGGGGAGCCTCGCTTTCGGCGAGCTGGTCCGGGTGGCGCTTCTGAACTTCAGCTACCGGGCACAGGTGGGGCCGGATCTGGTCGGCCCCGCCGGAGCCGACGGCTTTCGGGGGATACGCGCGCTCTTCACCGGCGGGGTCCCGGTGGAGGCGTTCATGCTCTGGATCTGGGTTCTTCTGGCAGTGACGCTCGTTGGCGTCGCGCTTCTGCTGCGCTCGCGCTGGGGCGAGGCGATGCGCATGTTGGGAGAGGACGAGGAAGCTGCCGCTGCCCTCGGCGTTCGCGCGAGGGGCGTTGCGGCCCTGACGGTGGCCGGCGCTGGCGTCCTCGCAGGGGTTGGAGGGGGCCTTCTCGCTCATTACGCGACGTACATTGAGCCCGGGCACGCCGACGTGATGCTCGGCGTTCACAGCCTTGCTTACGGCTTCATCGGCGGGCTCGGCACACCCCTCGGGCCGATACTTGGAGTAGCAGCGGACATCGGGCTCCTCGAGTCGTTCCGCTTCCTCGCCGGATACAGGATGATCATCTTCGGCGGCCTCGTGATGACTCTCCTCGCCGTGAGGCCGAGGGGCCTCCTTGACGAGGCGACAGTCCACCGCCTGAGCCGGCTCGTTGAGCGGAGGAGAGGGTGACGCTGTCAGTCGAGGGCGTTTCTGTCAGCTTCGCCGCTCTCTCAGCGCTCTCTCGGGTGAGCCTCACTGTGGCTCCCGGCGAGCGCCTCGGCCTCATCGGGCCCAACGGAGCAGGAAAGACGACACTTCTCAACGTGATCAGCGGCCTCATGCGGCCAGCGTCGGGAGCGGTGAGGCTCGACGGCAGAACGCTCACGGGACTCGGTCCCGACGCTGTGGCGAGGGCCGGTGTGGCACGCACCTTCCAGATCCCTCGGCTGTTCACGCGCATGACCGTGGCGCAGAACGTGAGAGCTGGCAGATCGCTCAACGCTGGGCCGTGGCTTGCTCTGGCCGGGCTCCTGACGCGCCGCAACGACCTGGCCGGGACGCTCAATCCGGCGGAGGCCCGCCGCCTGGAGCTGGCCCGCGCTCTGGCCGGAGAGCCTCGCGTCCTCCTCCTCGACGAGCCGTGCGGAGGGCTCGCCCCAGCCGAGAGCGAGGCGATGGCGGCGCTCCTCGACCGGGAGGCAATGCCGGGGCGGATCACGATCCTTATCGACCACAAGCTCCACGTCGTGAGCCGCCTCTGCGAGAGGGTCGCGGTCCTCCATCTGGGTGAGAAGATCTTCGACGGGCCGGCCGGCGCCCTCAGGGCCGACCAGCGGGTGCTTGAGGCCTACCTGGGGAAAGGACGCGCGCCATGAAAGCCACCGCGCTTGTTCTGGCTCTGCTCGCAACCGCGTGCTCTCAACCGCCACCGGTCGCCGTAAATGTCAGCGTCTCATGCGAGGCTCATGGCAAAGCGCTGAGCCAGCTCTGCACAGTCACTCTCGCCGACAGGAAGAACGGCCGCCCCGTCGAGGGCGCTACCGTAACGATGCAGGCCGACATGCCCTCGATGCCTCTCGCCCACAGCTCGCACCCTGTCACCGCGACGCCCGGCGACCGCCCCGGGACCTATCGCGGCACCCTCGAGCTTGAGATGACGGGGCGGTGGGTGATCAATGTGAGGATCGCCGGGCCGGTGAATGACCAGGCCACCCACACCCTCGACATCAACTGACCTGACGAGCGCCCGACGGGTCAGCGGCGGATAGACATATGCAGTCTTTTGCATTATGATGCAGTGCAAAGGGGAGGATAACGATGGAGCAGCAATTGACTCTCAGAATGCCGGGGGAGCTTGCCGCGAAACTGGAGCGCGCCGCGAAACGCCTCAAGCGCAATCGATCAGACGTTGTTCGCCTGGCCGTGGAGGAATTCCTTGCCGGCGGCGCCGCTTCTCCCGAAACGCGCCCGATCGAGCGCGTGCGCGATCTTCTCGGTCGCCTGGAGAGCGGCGTCCCGGATTTGGGCCAGCGCCACCGCGAATATTTACTGAGGCGCCTGCGCCGTGACCGCTGAACTGCTGCTGGACACAGGGGCCTTCGTTGCCTTGGTGGATCGGAGTGAGAGGAGGCACGCCGACTGCGTAGCGGCGCTCGATCAGTGGTCAGGGCCCATCGTCACCACCGAGGCCGTTTTGACTGAAACGCTCTATTTGGTTGGGGCAAGTTGGGAAGCTCAGCGGGTCTGTCTTGATTTTTTTCTGCGCGGGGCGTTTCTGATGGTCCCTTCCTCCAGGGAGAGTCTCAAGCGCGCCGCCTCCTTGATGCAAAAATATCGCAGCCTGCCGATGGATTTTGCCGATGCCGGCCTGGTGGCCCTGGGAGAAGAGCTTTCCACAGACCAGGTCTTCACCCTGGACCGTCGCGGATTCTCCGTGTACCGCCTGCATGGCAAGAAACCCTTCCGCGTGATCCCTTGAAAGCTGCCTCCCCTTAGAAGCCGCGCGAACGCGCCTTGATATAAGGGCGCTCACTGCGGGACGAACGTGATCGTCGCCAGCCGGCCCTCCTCACCGATCACCAGCCTGAGAAAATGAAGAGAATGAAGAGGGACGGGCCCGGCCGAGACAGTCAGGCAGGGTCTGTGTAGGATCATAGCGGCGGAATTGTTTGGCATCCTGGCCCGCCTTCTACCATATTGACATATGGCATCCTCACTGGTAGAGTTCGCGCATGGAACAGGCCAAGAAGATCACTATTCAGGTCCCTGAAAATCTCTTGCACAGGGCTCAAAAGGCGACCGGCTTGGGGATTACTCCCACAGTGAGGCAGGGCCTTGAGTTGCTCGCTGCCAGCGAAAGCTACGAGAAGCTTCGAAGACTCAGAGGAAAAGTCAAATTCTCGATCGATCTGCAGGCCCTTAGGGAAGACCGCGGATGATCGCCCTCGATAGCAGCTCCCTTATCGCTTACTTATCAGGCTCAAAAGGCGCTGATGTGGACGCGGTGGAATTTGCCCTGAGGCAGAAGCAAGCTGTGCTTGCTCCTGTCGCTTTGTCAGAGCTTTTGAGCGACCCCAAACTCTCCCCCGCCACCGCCGGAGTATTTAAGGAGCTGCCTTGTCTTCCACTTCTGGAAGGTTACTGGGAAAGGGTGGGCTACCTTCGGTCCGAGGTTATCCGAGGCGGGAGAAAGGCTCCTCTAGCCGATGCCCTCATTGCCCAGAGCTGCATGGACCATGATATCCCTCTGATTACCCGTGACGGGGACTTCCGAAACTTCCGGCGCGCCGGCCTCAAGCTATTGCCGGTCTAAATCCCAATATTTGCCCCGCCTCTTAAGCACCTGCCTCTATTCAGCCTTCGCAGCCAAGGCATAGAAGCCAATCATCGAACCGTCGCGGATTCTCCGTGTACCGCCTGCATGGCAAGAAACCCTTCCGCGTGATCCCTTGAAAGCTGCCTCCCCTTAGAAGCCGCGCGAACGCGCCTTGATATAAGGGCGCTCACTGCGGGACGAACGTGATCGTCGCCAGCCGGCCGCTCCCGGCAAGGTTGTGGTGATCGGGTGGCGGCGTTTGGTAGATGGCCGCTATTGGCAAAAGCGTGGAGGCATGCTATCGCTCATCTCACCGACTGGGAAAGTCTAATAGGTAATCTACGTCCCCCTTCCGTCTCCCGGGTAGAAAGATGAACGGGCGCCTGGGATAGTCCAGACGCCCGTCCCTGCTCGCCTTGTCTGGCAGGACTACCTCACGCGCGGCCCACCCGCCACCGTAGAGTCGTAGCGAATGCCGTCGTCAATGGCGGGACCGCGGCCTTGATCGTGCGGTACGCCGACCATGACGACTCCGGTGCAGCTACCACCCCGACCGTCGGCCGCATGGAACTGGATTTCGTAAACGCGGCCGTTGCCCGGAACGCGCGGGGTGCCGGTGCGTTCGGC
>CAZXPE010000132.1:0-6070 GCA_964642915.1 uncultured bacterium
CGCCGCCCGGCTCACCGGCCAGTTTCAGCACTGCCGCGCGGGTGTGTGAGGCCAGTCGGAATCCGAGGGCATCGAGTTGCTCAAGAAGCGGGCGGACGGCCGGGATAAGATTCCGGCGCTTGGCATCCAGCAGCAGTCCGAGCGTTCCGGTAACCGGCAACCGGAGAGTTTCGGCCACCTGCCGGGCCAGGGCATCATCGAGGACCGGAATCGCGTCCTTGGTTTCCAGGGCCAGCGCAAGGACTTCTGCCTCACCCGGACCAAGATCGGTCACCAGTGGAAGTGCAGCGAAGCTCACCGGTCGTCGTGTCGTGATCCACTCTATGGCTGCAAGGTCGGGCAGATTGAGGCCGAGCTTCCGCCCGATGTTTAACTCTTCGATAACGGCCGGCGGGACCGTGACGGGTCGGGCAAGAGCAGGAAGGATATGCAACAGACCCAACTGGTGGAGATACTGGAGAGGGGAGGTATTGCAGATGATTTCAGGCAAGGCGTGTCTCGCGCTCGAGCTGCTCCTCAGTCAGGCGAAATGTTGCCACTCCGTAGTCGGCAAGCTTCGTGAGGAACACCACCCTGGGCACGCCGGCGAGCTTCGCCGCAGCGCCGGAAGAAAGGCGGCCCAGCTCGTACAGCTTGATCGCCGCCGCCAGCCGCAACTCGGCCCCCATTTGCTCAGGATTGACCTTGAGAGCCACTAGCGCTTCATCTGGAATCGAAAGCGTGATCTTGCACATGACGCTCCCTCCATGTATTGCAGGGCGAGCTTATTGTGCCAGAACTGCAAGCGATTGTCATGTGGCCCGCCCGTGGGCGATTGCGTTTGGGCAGGTCCCTTGTCGCGTCGTGATCTCCAGGACACGCGCTCCCTTACCTTCGGCTGGCCGACCGAACCGTCCGTCTCTCCTACGAAAACCTCTGGCGGCCCCGAGCCCCCAGGGGTTTTCCGCCCGCTCAGGCAACCTGACACGCGCAGTGTATCTTGTCGTCAGCGATGCGGGAGTCGTATACTCCTTGAACCGGAAGGTTGCCTGAAGGAGGGTGGGGGAGAAGAGTATGGCTGATTGTCTGTTCTGCCGGATCGTCAGGAAGGAGGCGCCGGCCGAGATCGAGTACGAGGACGAGGAGATCGTCGCGTTTCGCGACATTTATCCGAAGGCTCCGATTCATCTCCTGATCGTTCCGAAGCGGCACATCGAGTCCGTTGCGACGCTCGAAGAGAAAGACGCTCCGCTCATCGCCCGCTGTTTCCTGGTGGCGAGGGAGCTGGGGGAGCGGAAGGGGATAGCCGAGAGGGGTTACCGGGTCAACTGCCACTGCGGCCCCGAAGGGGGGCAAGTGATCTATCACCTCCACTATCACTTCCTGGCGGGCAAGCACTCATAACGTGACCGCGCCGGTCCTTCAGACCGGGCCGGGCTACTTCCGATAGGTGACGACCCGGTTTCGCCCTTCTTCCTTGGCGGCGTAGAGGGCGTCGTCCGCCGACTGGATCAGGTCGGGACCGGTGGCCGCGTCCTGAGGAAATGTCGCCACGCCGAGGCTGACAGTCAGGCTGCCCCCGAAGATCGAATCACCGCGTGGAATGCGCGCCTCCTCAACCGAGCGCCGGAGCTTGTCGGCCACGACGAGGGCCGGTTCCGGAGCTGTCAGCGGAAGGATGAGCGCGAACTCCTCTCCTCCGTACCGGGCGACGATGTCCACCTGCCTGGTGTTGGCTGTCAGGATCCCGGCCACCTGTTTGAGAACGCGATCGCCCTGCGGGTGGCCGTGAAGGTCGTTGTACGGTTTGAAGTGGTCGATGTCGGCCATGACCAGCGAGAGGGGCATCCCGTAGCGCTTAGCGCGCCGAATCTCCTGCTCAAGCATCTCCCCGAAGTAGCGCCGGTTGAACACTCCTGTCAGCGGATCGCGGTAGGACAGCTCCTTCGTCTTGGTGTAGAGGCGGGCGTTTTCTATGGCGACCGCGAGCTGGTTGGAGACAGCGGCGAAAAAGGCCACGTCGCGCTCTGAGAAGCGCCCCGGCACGGGAGAGAAGAGCACCATGGCCCCAACGGACTGGTTTCGCGCAGACATCGGCACAGCCAGGACCGATCTGGCGTTCCTCGGGAGATCAGGCCAGGGGAACGGAGCTGCCGACGAGTAGATCTCAGGCTTTCTCTGCTGGAACACCCGTCCCGCCAGCCCCTCTCCCGGCGCCAGCCGGACCTCGTGGAGAGACTCTGTTCCCTCTCCCCCTGCAGCGCGGAGCGCGAGGCGGCCGGTCTCGTCGTCGAGGAGGTAGAGACAGTAGCCATCCACTTGAGCGGTGTCAGCCACGGTCTTGACGGTCGTGGTGAGCAACTGGTCCAGGTCGAGAGAGGCGCTGATCATCCGGCTAAGCTCGATTAGCGTGTAGAGCTCGAGGACGCCTTCCTGGAGGGAGTTGGTCATTGCCTCGAGGCGGTCGGAGGAACCCACCGCTCTCTGTCCGGCGGGCGCCATTGCGGGCTGTTCCTTGGGTAGAGGGGCCAGCCCGAGGCCGACGAGACACCCTCCCGCAGCCAGGAGGACCGCGCCCGCGAGGGAAGGTAGAGCCATCCATCCTCCGGCGAGAAGGAGCCCTCCTCCCGCCGCCAGCGCCTTCTTCTGCCCTGCGGTGAAATTCACCATGGCGAGGCACCCGGTGCGCCCACATAGTACACCGATTCTCCACCCCTCGGCATACTTCCAATCTTGGGCTGCCTTGTGGGGGGTGCAGAAGTTTGTTACCCTTACTCACGCGCGAAACCTCAAGCGCGCGGACGGCGCCCCATGATTCCACTAAAGGACGACATCCCGAGCCGCACGGTCCCGTTCATCACCGTGGCGCTGATCGCCGCCAACGTCCTGGCTTTCCTCTACCAGGCATCGCTGGAGTTGGCCGGCGATCCGGCCGCGCTCAAGGCGGCCCGCGAGTTCATTTTCGAGTTCGGCTTGACTCCCTGCCGCCTCAGCGGGGCGTGCGCTGTACCGGGGGGCTTTCCGAGTCCGGCGGTGACGATCTTCACCTCCATGTTCCTCCACGGAGGGCTCTTCCACGTCGCCGGCAACATGCTCTACCTCTGGATCTTCGGCAACAACGTGGAGGACACCCTCGGCCATGGCCGCTTCCTCGGGTTCTACCTTCTTGCCGGAGTGGCGGCCGCTCTGATCCAGACAGCGGTGGGGCCGGCGTCGAAGATCCCGATGATCGGCGCCAGCGGGGCCGTCTCAGGAGTGCTCGGCGCGTATCTGATCCTCTACCCGCACGCCAACGTGCTGACGCTCGTTGCCTTCGGGTTTTTCATCCGCATTATCCGGATTCCCGCCATGATCGTCCTGGGGTTCTGGATCGTGGTGCAGCTTCTCAACGGCCTGGTGACCTTCGGCGACGCCGCGCGCGGCGGGGTGGCGTGGTTCGCCCACGTCGGCGGGTTTCTGGCGGGCCTCGGCCTCCTCTGGATTCTTCGTCCCCGCCGTCCGAGAAGCTCCTGGTAAAATACGAGAAGAGCGCCGATGAAAGCCGTGATAATGGCAGGCGGGTTCGGGACGCGGCTTCGTCCGCTCACCACCCACCTCCCGAAGCCGCTAGTCCCCGTCGGGAACATCCCCATCATGGAGCACATCGTCAGGCTGCTCGGGCGCCACGGCTTCACTGATCTCTGCGTGCTCCTCTACTTCCTCCCCGAGACGATCACCGGCCACTTCGGCGACGGGAGCCGCTGGGGGGTGCGGATCTCCTACGTGACGCCGGCCGCCGATCTGGGCACTGCCGGCGCTGTGAAGTTTGCGACAGGCGAACTCGACGAGCCGTTTCTCGTGATCTCCGGAGACATTCTCACCGACTTCGACCTGGGGGCGGCCGCGGCGTTCCACAGAGAGCGGGGCTCGCGGGCGACCATGGTGCTCACCCGCGTCGAGGCGCCGCTCCAGTACGGGATCGTCATCACCGACTCGGAGGGGCGGATCACGCGCTTTCTCGAAAAGCCGTCGTGGGCGGAGGTGTTCAGCGACACCGTCAACACCGGGATCTACATCCTGGAGCCCGGGGTCATGAACGAGGTCCCGCCCCAGCGCGAGTACGATTTCGGCAAGGACCTCTTCCCCTCGCTCCTGACCCGGGGAGAGCCGCTCTACGGTTATGTGGCGAGCGGGTACTGGAGGGACGTGGGAGACCTCGTCGAATACCGGCTGGCCCACCTCGATCTCCTCCAGGGGAGGCTCAACGCCGAGATTCCCGGGAAGAAGGTCGAGGGAATCTCCCAGGCGATCTGGCTCGGCGAAGGCGCCAGGGTGGACTACACAGCGAGCCTCAAGGGCGCTGTGGTCGTCGGGAGCGCCGCCCGGGTGGAGCCCAATGCCAGGATCCGGAACTCGACGATCGGCCCGCGCTGCGTGGTCGGGGAAGGCGCCTCTGTTGACGGGAGCGTGCTCTGGGAGGGCGCTGAGGTGGGGCCTGGCGCCGTAATCAAGGAGGCGGTTCTGGGGCGCGGGGCCCAGGTCAAGGCCAACGCCTTTATCGCAGAGGGGGTCGTGATCGGGGATTTCGCCAAGGTCGGGGAGTCGAGCGTCGTGAAGGCCAACGCCAAGGTCTGGCCGTACAAAGAGGTCGAGGACGGGGCCACGCTGGCGGTGAGCCTCGTGTGGGGTGAGCGCTGGAGCCGCTCCCTCTTCGGCCGGTACGGGGTGACCGGCCTCGCCAACATTGAAGTTTCACCTGAGTTCGCAGCAAAGCTCGGCGCGGCGTTCGGAGCTTCGATCGGAAAGCGCAGGAGCGTGGTGACAAGCCGGGACCACCACAAGACCTCGCGGATGATAAACCGGGCGCTGATGACCGGGCTCCTCTCGGTGGGTGTGGACGTCCAGGACCTCGGGGTCGCTCCCATCCCCGTCGTGCGCTACCAGATCTCGGCCCTTGGCCTGGCGGGCGGGGTCCACGTCCGCAAATCACCTTACGACCCTGAGATGATCGACATCAAGTTCTTCGACGACAGGGGGATGGATTGCTCCCCGGACCGCGAGAAAGCGGTGGAGCGGCTATTCTTCCGCGAGGATTTCTACCGCGCCTCGACTGAGGAGACGGGCGTCCTCTCGTTCCCTCATTCGGGGACCGACCGCTACCGGGACGGTCTCATCAAGCTCGCTGAGCGCGACGGGATCAGGAAGGCTCGGCTCCGGATGGTCCTTGACTACGCCTTCGGGTCTGCGTCGTCTATCTTTCCCTCGATCCTTGGAGTGCTGGGCGTCGAGGTGATCGCGCTCAACGCCTATCTCGACGAGAGCAGGATCTCGAAGACCGCCGAGGAGTTTCGGCGCTCGCTGGATCAGCTTTCCAACATCGTCCGCACTCTGGGGGCCGACCTGGGGGTTCTCCTCGACACCGGGGGCGAGAAGGTCTTCCTGGTTGACGAAAAGGGCGACGTCCTGGACGGGGACCTCTCTCTGGCCCTCATGTCGCTCCTTCTGATGCGCACCCATCCCTCCGGCGTCGTGGCTGTTCCCACGACCGCCTCGCGCGCGCTCGACCGCCTGGCTGAGGAGCACGGGTTCACCCTCCTCCGCTGTCGCTCAAACCCGAGGGCTCTCATGGAAACGGCTATGGGAGAAGGGGTCGTGCTGGTGGGGGAGGAGAGGGGAGGGTTTATCTTTCCGGCCTTCCAGCCGGCATTCGACGGGATGGCGGCGGTGGTGATGCTTCTCGAGATGATGGCGCGCCTTGAGATCCGGCTTCACCAGCTTGCGCGCTCGATTCCCGAGAGCCACGTCGTGCGCGCTGAGGTGCCGTGTCCCAACGAACGGAAGGGCGCGGTGATGCGGCGACTGCTCGAAGAGACCAGAGGGGACACCGTCGAGCTGGTCGAAGGGGTCCGGGTGAGGCAGGGAGAGAGCTGGGTGGCGGCGATACCCGATCCCGACAGGGCCTGTTTCCACGTGATCGGCGAGTCAGGCGACCTGGCCAGGGCCCGCGCGCTGGTCGATGATTACAAGGAGAAGCTGGCAGGGTGGAGGCGCGAAGCGTGAAGGGATCCGCGGCTCGCCGCCGCGTGAGGCTTGATTGCCTGCTGGTCAGGCG
>CAZXPE010000133.1:0-4920 GCA_964642915.1 uncultured bacterium
GCGGGCGGTCCAGCTCCGCCACCTGACGACGATGGCGAACGTGGATGCCCGGCTCATCCGGGAGTTCAGGGTGACCTCAGAGGGGCTCTCTGAGAGGAAAGAGCGCGTTGAGGACCGTAGAAGGGAGCTTTCGAGCCTCCGCGCCGAGCTGGAGCGCCAGCGGGCCTCAGTGGATCAGGAAGCAGCGCGGCGGCGCGCGCTGCTGGCCCGTGTCAAAGACGAGCGGGCAACTCACGAGCGGATGGCAGGCGAGCTCGGAGAGGCGGCGAAACAGCTTGAGGCGTTCATCAAAGAGCTACAGGCCAAGCAGCGGTCAGTCGCCAAGCTCCCGCCGCCGCGCTCAGGGGTCGCCGCCCCCACTGTGGGGTTCGGGGCACTCAGGGGGAGACTACCGTGGCCCGCTGACGGCCGGGTCGTCTCGTCCTTCGGCGAGCAGGTCCATCCCCGCTTCGGCACCAAGACTTTCAAGAGCGGGGTCGAGATCGAGGCCGGCGACGGAACCGAGATCGCCTCCGTCTACCCAGGCCGCGTGGTCTATACGGGGTGGTTCAAGGGGTACGGAAACCTGATCATCCTCGATCACGGGAACGGCTTTTATACTCTCTATGCCCACGCCGCTGAGATCAAGGTCAGGGAGGGCGACGACGTGGGACAGGGGCAGTCGATTGCGACGGTGGGAGAAACCGGCTCCCTGGATGGGCCGCGCCTCTACTTCGAGGTGCGTTACCAGGGGCGGCCGCAGGATCCCCTGGATTGGCTCCAGCGACGGGGTTAAACTGGCTGTTGGATGAGAAGGCTTCGCTGAGGAGGTTCGGCTAATGGTTCACGGTCGGCAGGTCAAAAAGGCTTTCCTGGTGGGAGCGTTGCTCCTCGTGCTCACCCTCTCCCTCGGAGGAGGGGTGGCGAGCAAGGGGACCGACACCGGAGCGATGTATGAGACGCTCAAGCTCTTCACGGAAGTGCTCTCCATCGTGCAGAGCCAGTACGTGGACGATCCCCCGCCGAAGGAGCTGATCTACAACGCCATCAAGGGCACCCTCCGGGGGCTCGATCCGCACAGCTCCTTTCTGGACCCCGAGATGTACCGGGAGATGCAGGTGGAGACAACCGGGACCTTCGGCGGGCTCGGGATCGAGATCACCTTGAAGGACGACATGCTGACAGTCGTGGCGCCGATCGAGGGAACGCCGGCCGACCGCGCAGGAATCCATTCGGGGGACCGGATCGTCAAGATCGACGGGCTTCCCACCAAAGACATGACGCTGGCGGATGCTGTCAAGAGGATGCGCGGCAAGCCCGGGACCCAGGTGACCATCAGCATCATGCGAGAGGAGCTCAAGGAGCCAAAGGATTTCACCATCACCCGCGAGATCATCAGGGTCCAGAGCGTCAAGAGCCAGGAGCTGGAGCGGGGGATCGAGTACATCAGGCTCCGCCAGTTCCAGGAGCAGACCGGCCGGGACCTGGACGCGGCGCTGGAGAAGTTTACAAAGAACGGCAATCAGATCCAGGGGCTCGTGCTGGACCTCCGGAACAACCCGGGCGGCCTCCTGACCTCGGCTGTGGAGGTCTCCGAGCGCTTCCTCGAAGAAGGGAAGCTGATCGTATATACGGAGGGGCGAGTGAGAAACCAGAACATGCGCTTCACCGCCCACCCGAAGAAGAGCTACCAGGGCTTCCCTATCGTCGTGCTGGTTAATAACGGAAGCGCCTCTGCCTCGGAGATCGTGGCAGGGGCGCTCCAGGACTGGAGCCGCGGCGTGGTTCTAGGCACCCAGACGTTCGGCAAGGGGTCGGTCCAGACCATCATCCCGCTCTCAGACGGCTCGGGGCTCAGGCTGACGACGGCCAAGTACTTCACCCCGAAGGGGCGCTCTATCCAGGGGAAGGGGATCGCTCCCGACATCGTCGTCGAGCAGCCCAAGCCTGACACGGCCACGGCAGAGAAGGGGAAGGACGCGCCTCTCTCCGAAGCGGAGATGATGAAGAAAGACGTCCAGCTCCAGCGGGCGGTGGACCTTCTCAAGGGGATGAGGATTCTCGAGAAGACCCGGTCGAGTTCCGCTCCGCCGCGGGCCCAGGCCCGTTGAAAAGCTGTCAGCAGTCGGCAATCGGCTTTCAGCCAGAAACTGACCGCTGACTGCCGGGAGCCGAGCACTGACCATGATGATCCTGGGGATCGAGACGTCGTGCGATGAGACCGCTGCGGCTCTCGTCTCAGGCGGCGATCGGATCCTATCCTCGGTCGTAGCCTCTCAGGACTCGATCCACGCCCCGTACGGCGGCGTAGTCCCCGAGCTGGCTTCCCGCCGCCACGTCGAGGTGATCCTCCCCGTGATAGAGAGGGCCCTAGCCGAGGCGGGCGTCAAGCAGAGAGACATCGAAGGGATCGCGGTGACTCAGGGGCCCGGCCTCATCGGCTCGCTCCTTGTCGGCGTGTCGGTGGCGAAGGCGATTGCCTATGTCCATCGCCTGCCGCTCGCCGGCGTCAACCACCTGGAGGGGCACATCTTCGCCGCCCGCCTGGAGCGCCCGGATCTCAAGCCGCCGTTTCTGGCTCTGGTCGTCTCCGGGGGGCACACGGCCCTCTATCTCGTCAGGGAGTGGCTTCACTACAGACTGATCGGCCAGACCCGGGATGACGCGGCAGGCGAGGCGTTCGACAAGGTCGCCAAGCTCCTCGGGCTGGGATACCCCGGCGGTCCCGTCATCGAGCGGGTCGCTGTGGAGGGCGATCAGTCGGCCATCGCCTTTCCGCTGGCACAGATTACTGACGGCGCGCCGGATTTCTCCTTCAGCGGGATCAAGACCGCGGTCTCGCTTTACGTCAGGGACCACAGGCCGCTTTCTGAGCGGGCGACGGCCGACATCGCCGCCTCGTTCCAGGCGGCCGTGGTCAAGATGCTCGTCAGGAAGACGGTGAAGGCCGCGCTCCGGCTCGGGGTCAAGCGGCTGGTCCTCACCGGCGGGGTGGCGGCGAACCGGGCGCTCAGGAGCGCTCTCGAAGCCGAGGCGTCCTCGCGCGGGTGGGAGTTCATTGTTCCCGGTATCAGGCTCTGCACCGACAACGCCGCCATGATCGCTGCGGCGGGGCATGCGAGGCTCCTCGCTGGAGAGCGGGAGATCCGCTCCGCTGGCGCCCTGACGATGAACGGCGTCCCCGATCTCAGGCTCGCGTGATGGGGCGGCTGGACTATGAATCGGTGCTGGCCGGTCTCCCAGACGCTGTGGTCGGGGTTGACGAGACGCTCCGCGTCATCCTCTGGAACCCCGCCGTGGAAGCCCTCACGGGACGCTCGGCCCGCCGCGTCCAGGGGCGCTTGCTGAAGGAGGTCTTCGCGCCTGACGCCTCCCTTTCGCGCCATCTCGCGGAGACGCTCAGGACAGGGGAGAGCCGCTCAGAGAGCGAGGCGCTTATCGAGGCGTATGACGGGCGCCAAGTCCATGTGAGCATCGTCACTGCGCCGCTGGCCGGACGCTCAGGTCGTGTGGAGGCCGCCGTCGCGGTCCTGAGGGACGTGACGCGGCTCCGCCAGCTCGAAGAGGACGTGCGCCGCGGGGAAAAGCTGGCCGCGGCGGGACGGATGGCTGTGGGGCTGGCCCACGAGATCAGGAACCCGCTGGGCGCCATCAGGGGCGCCGTCCAGCTCTTGAGGCGCGAGCTGGGGGACGACGCCCGCTGGACCGAATACACCCTGGTCCTCACCAAGGAGGTCGACCGGGTCAACAGGATCATCGAGACTCTGCTCGACCTGGGCCGCCCCGTCCAGCTTCGCCTCGGGCCGTTCAATCTCCACCAGCTCCTCGAGCGAGTGGCTTTGCTCTCCGAAGAGATGGCCGGCGAGAAGCGCGTGACGATCGTGAGGCGCTACGATCCGAGCCTGCCGCCGATCCTCGCCGACGAGGACCGCATCGTCCAGGTCTTCCACAACCTGGTGAGAAACGCCGTCGAGGCGATGCCTGACGGAGGCCGTCTCACGCTCATGACGCGGCTCAGCATGAACCCGCTCTTCGCCAAGGTTGACGTTGGGTCGGGGATGAGGAGCATGGTGGAGGTGCAGGTCGCCGACGAGGGAGAGGGGATTCCCGAAGCGGCGCGCGGAAAAATCTTCGACCCGTTCTTCACGACGAAGGAAAAAGGGTTGGGGTTGGGGCTTGCCCTCTGCCATCGGATCGTTGAGGAGCACAAGGGGGCGATCCAGATCGACAGCACACCGGGGAAGGGGACCGCCGTCTCGTGCTTCCTCCCCATCGCGCGGTGACCATGGCCGAGGGGAAAATTCTCATCGCCGACGACGAAGAAGGGCTCCGCTGGGTCCTGGAGAAGGGGCTCAGGCAGGCCGGATACCGCGTGACCGCCGTCAGGGACGGCGAGTCGGCGCTCCGAGAGGCCGAGACGGAGCCGTTCGACCTGGTTTTCCTTGACATCCGCATGCCCGGCATCGACGGTCTCACCCTCCTCGGCCGCCTGAAGGAGTCCCGCCCCGACGCTCTCGTCGTGATCATGACGGCCCACGGGAGCATGGAGGCGGCCATCACCGCCATGCAGCGCGGCGCTTACGACTACCTCGCCAAGCCGTTCGATCTCGACGAAGTCCTGCTCCTCGCCGAGCGCGCTCTTGCCGCCCGGCGGCTCACCCAGGAGGTGGCCCAGCTCAGGTCGGGCATCCGCGAAGTCTGGGAGTTCGGGATGCTCGTGGGCCGCCACCCCAAGATGCAGGAGGTATACAAGGCGATAGGCAAGATCGCGGGGAGCGACGTCACCGTCCTCCTTCGCGGCGAATCGGGCACCGGCAAGGAGCTGGTGGCCCGCGCCATCCACCACTACAGCCGCCGCGCCGGCCGCCCCTTCGTGGCTGTCTCTTCGGCGGCGATCCCGGGGACACTCCTCGAATCTGACCTCTTCGGCCACGAGCGCGG
>CAZXPE010000133.1:4930-6056 GCA_964642915.1 uncultured bacterium
GCTGGGGAAGCTCGAGCTGGCCCACGGAGGGAGTATCTTTCTGGACGAGGTCGGCGACATGCCGCTTGAGCTTCAGGCCAAGCTTCTCCGCGCCCTTCAGGAGCGGGTGATCGAGCGGGTGGGGGGGCACGAGGCGATCAGGGTGGACGTCCGCGTCATCGCCGCCACCAACCGCGACCTCGACGCCATGATGAAAGGGGGGCGCTTCAGGGAGGACCTCTTCTACCGCCTCAACGTCGTGACTGTCATCCTGCCGCCGCTCAGGGAGCGCAGGGAGGACGTCCCGCTTCTGACCGAACACTTTCTGGCCAAGTACGCGGCGGGCCTCGGAGAGCGCGCCTTCTCTCCCGACGCCCTCGACCGCCTCGTCGGCTACGACTGGCCGGGGAACGTCCGCGAGCTGGAGAACGTCATCCAGAGGGCGATGGTGATGGCGACGGCGGGAGTGATCCTTCCCGAGCACCTCCCCATCGCTCCCGTGCCGGCTGGAGCCACAGTGGCCGCCGACGCCACGCTGGAAGAGGTGATCCAGAAGCGGCTTGCCGAGTGCGTGAGAGGCCTCAGGGGGCAGCCGAGCGCCAACCTCTACGACCTCATGGTCGGGCTCGTGGAGAAGCCGCTCCTGCGAGCCGTTCTCAGCGAGACCGGAGGGAACCAGGTCCGCGCCGCCTCGCTCCTGGGCATCAATCGGAACACCTTGAGGAAGAAACTGACCGAGCACGGCATCGACCCCGACGCGGTGCAGGAGGGAGAAGGGCGGGGATGACGGTTCAAGTCGAATCGAGCGGCGCCGTGACCACTATTGTGATCGACCGCCCGGAGAAGCGGAACGCTGTGGACGGCCCGACTGCGGAGGCTCTCGCGGAGGCGTTTCGCGCCTTCGAGAGCGATGACAAGGCGCGCGTTGCGGTGCTCTGGGGAGCTGGCGGGACCTTCTGCGCCGGGGCGGACCTCACCGCCGTCTTCGACCCCGAGCGCCTGAACCGCATTGAGCCCTCGGGTGACGGCCCCATGGGCCCCACGCGGATGACGCTTTCCAAGCCTGTCATCGCCGCCGTCTCAGGATACGCCGTGGCAGGAGGGCTGGAGCTGGCGGTCTGGTGCGATCTCCGGGTCGTGGAGGAAG
>CAZXPE010000134.1:0-6018 GCA_964642915.1 uncultured bacterium
ATGTCGGGGATCATGGGAATGTGGAGGTAGACGATGCTGGCTGTCAGGTAGGCGCCGATGCTGGTCGCGTCCCAGAGGAGCGGCGACTGGTAGCGGCCGTAGCGGATGATGTTCATGATCCGGTCGGGACGGCCGAGGTCCACCAGGATCTGCCCGGCGCCGATGAAGAGGACCATGACCGTGATGACCTCCGCCATTCGGGTGACGGGGCGTCGCCACTCGGCCTTGGAGAGCCGGAGGATGGCTGAGATCAGCGTCCCCGCATGGCTGATCCCGATGAAGAAGACGAAGTTAGTCACGTAGAATCCCCAGGAGACCGGCTGATGTAGCCCCGTGACTCCCAGCCCCTCTTCGAACTGGGTCCAGTAGGCAACGGCTCCCCAGAGAATGAGGAGCGAGAGCACTCCCACGCTCCAGTAAAAGCCCGGTCCGGTCCGTTCGATGGGAGCGAGGAGGATGGCGTCGCCGTTTCGCACGCGCTCAGCCACGGCCTTCTCCTTCGGTGAGGTAGATCACCTTCGGCTTGGTCCCCAGCTCCTCCTGGAGTCTGAATGCCCTGGGGCTCCGCGCCAGGCGCGAGACTTCGCTGCCGGGATCTGAGAGGTCGCCGAAGATGATGGCGCGGGCCGGACAGGCCTCTGCGCAGGCGGGGACATATTCCCCCGGGCTCATCTCCCGTTTTTCGGCGAGGGCGCGCTCTCGGGCCTTCTGGAGGCGGTGGTGGCAGAAGGTGCACTTCTCGACGACGCCCTTGGGACGGACCGAGACATCCGGGTTCTGGCCGGGAGCCTCCTTCTGGTAGAGGCGCCAGTTGAAGTACTTGGCGTTGTACGGGCAGGCGGCCATGCAGAAGCGGCACCCGATGCAGCGGGCGTATATCTGGGCGATGATCCCCTCAGGGTTGCGGTAGGTGGCATAGACCGGACAGACCTTGGTGCACGGCGGATCGTCGCACTGCAGGCACGGCCGCGGAAGGAACCGTTTCACCTCGCCCGAGTGCCCCTCTTCCTCTTCAGTGAGGACCTGCATCCAGCTTATGATCCGCCCCCTGACGGCTTCCTTCGCCCCGACGGCCGGCACGTTGTTCTCGGCCTTGCAGGCCATGACGCAGCCCTGGCAGCCTGTGCAACGATCCAGATCGATCACCATCCCCCAGAGCGCCATGGCATCTCTCGGAGGGGGGCTACGCCCCCCTTCCGAAACCTCCCCCCAAGGTTGCGAGGGCAAAGCCCTCGCTCGAACACGGCCGATACGAACTCCGGGCTTGACCGCTCCGGCTCGCGGAGAGTAATATTCTTTTTGCAAGAAGTATTACGGAGGAGGACGAGATGCCGAGACTGACGATCAAAGGCCAGGCGACCGTTCCCAAAGCCGTCCGGGAGGCCCTGGGCCTCGGACCGGGAAGCCGGATCACATTCACGATTCGAAATGGGCAATGTCTCCTGGAGAAGGAAGCCGAGGACGATCCGTTCGCCAGGTGGGTCGGTTTTCTGAACCGGCCCGGAGATTCCGACGCGATCCTCGACCAGATGCGTGGACCGGCCAAGTGATCAGCGCGCTCGACACCAACATCCTCCTGGACATCCTCCTTCCCGATCCGTCCCGCGTGGAACAATCTAAACGGCTCCTCGACCACGCCCGCCGGAGAAGCGTGCTGGCCATCAGCGAAGTAGTCTATGCCGAACTCAGCGCCCATTTTCCCTCGAAAGGCGACCTCGACAGGTTCTTGCGGGAGGCCTCCATCACCCTTACCCCTTCGACCTCCGAGGCCCTTTACGAGGCCGCTCGGGCGTGGCGGCGATATCTCCGGCGACGCCGGGAGGGTCTCCAGTGCCCGCAGTGCGGCTCCACACAGACCGTCCGTTGCCGCAGATGCGGTCGGCGCATGCAATCGAAACAGCACATCTTGAGCGACTTCCTCATCGGTGGCCATGCCGCGGCCGTCGCCCAAACCCTGCTGACGCGGGACCGGGGCTACTACCGAGCCCACTTCCCTGGTTTGCCCCTGAATAAGGTCCCTGCCTGACATCTCTCACGCCCTCCTGACCCGGACGCGGGTGGTGTTGAGAAGGCCGAATCCCCTGAAAGGATCGGCCTCGTTGGCGATGAGGTCGTTGGGGTTGGGTCCCTCACCGCCGAAGAGCGGGATCTGGGCGACGTCGGGGAGCATGCCGGAGTAGAGCTTGGCCTTGATCTTGATCCGCCCCTTGGCCGATTCCACCCAGACCCACTCCCCGTCCCTCACCCCCAGCCGCGCCGCCGTCTTCGGATGAATCTCCACCCACCCTTCCCAGGACGCCCTGACGTGGACCGACGGCTGCTCAAGGAGCCAGGGCTGGTTTCTCCCGCCTCCAGTGGGCCGGCTCATCAGGCGATAGGTGTTGAGACGGAGTGGAAACTCTCCTTGCTCGCGCGCCTCCGGGATCGCCACGGCGGGGAGGGAGAGCAGGTCGCCACGGTCCTGTCCGCCGAGGGCGCGAACAAAGGGGCCGGTCCTTCCCTCTCGTTTCGCGGCTTTCTCCACGAGCCGCTGGAGCGCTGTTGAATAGAACTCGAACTTCCCCGACTGCGTTCTGAGGAGGGCCTTCCGGCTGACAGGCAGCCCCGTGGGGTCCCACCATGCCCCGCGCTTGCCGAGAGCGTCCCAGAAATCGTCGTAGGACTCGAACTCGGGGGTCCAGTACCCCTGGCGCTCAAGGATCCTTCTGAGCGACTCCTCGGCGTGGGCTGAGACCACATAGCCGCGCCCGGCGTCGTAGAGCCCCCTTGCGCCCTCGTAGAGGAGGTCCTCGTACTTCTCCCACGGGAAGCTCCCGGCCACGTTTCCTCCCAGCGCCTTCGCGATCTGAAGGACCACGTCGGCAGTGTTGCGCGTCCCATGAAGAGGGGTCGAGGCCGGCCGGGCCAGGCTGAAGCAGGTGAAGCCGGCCAGGTGGGTGACCTGATCGTCCTGCCACCGCTCGAGGTAGGTGTGATCAGGCAGGATCAGGTCGGCCATGGCGCTCGACTCGTCCAGGAACGGAGAGAAGCTCACGATGAAGGGAATTCGTTTCATCGCCTCGGCAAACTCGGCCTTCGCCGGGTGGTTGGCCAGGGGATTGGTGGCGAAGAGAAAGAGGGCGTTGATGGGGGACGATTGCCCGTTCAAGATTCGACCGGGAAGAGACTGGGGAACGTCTGAGGCCATAAGGTATTCCCCCTGGCCTGCGCCGTCGATGCGGGATCGAGCGGCCCCCAGCCTGGCGACCTCATCCTGTTTGACCTCGGGAAGCGGGGCCAGCGGCAGCTCTCCCTGGATCAGGAGCCCGCCCCTGACGCCGATGCTTCCGACCAGAGCGTTCAGGCTGTGGATCGCCATCCGGGTGTGGAGGTCGTCGGGGCCGTAGGCGGGGCCGCGCTCGCCTACTACCAGTGCGGGCCTGATCGTCCCCAGATCCCGGGCGATTTCCAAGATTGTCTTCACAGGCACGCCTGTGGCGGCAGAGACAGTGAGGAGCCCGTACTCCCTGAGGACCAGGTTCTTGAAACCCGTGAACTGCCGGCCGGCGCCATTCGTCCAGTCCTCGAAGCCGAAGGTGTGAGCGTTCACGAACTCCTGGTCGTAGAGCCCCTCGCGGATCATGGCATTGGCGATACCGAGAGCCAGGATGCCGTCGGTCCCCGGCACGATGGGGACCCAACGGTCGGCTTTCACAGCGGTGGGCGAGCGCCGGGCATCCACCTGTACGAACCTGCCACGTGGACGTTCGCCACTTCGACGCAAACGCGCAAAGGCCTGGGAGGCGTGGACAGGACCGAGCCAGGCCTCCAGGAGACCGGCCCCGAAGGAGAGGATGAACTGGGTTTCCCCGAGGTCGTAGCCCAATGGGGTCGTCACCCCCTGCATGAGCTGGTGAGCGAGGGCTGGCCTCTCAGGCGGAAGACAGCGGACCCGGATGTAGTTCGGAGTTCCATAAGCTTCGGTGAAGCGCCTCCAGAGCATATCTCGATAGCCTCGGTACTGCCCTCCGAGAATCGCCACGGTGTGAGGAAGGCCCCTGCCCCTGAGATCGGACAGGCGAGCTGTCACCATCGAAAGCGCCTCATCCCACCCGATGGGGCGAAAGGTTCCGCGACCATCCTTCGGATGGCGCTCGCCATCGCGAGCCATCGGCCCCTTCAGGCGATTCGGATCGTAGAGGAGCTGGAGCCCGCCGAAGGCCTTGGGGCAGAGCGCGCCCCGGTTGATGGGATGGAAGGGGTTCCCGGAGATCCCCGCAACCTCGCCGTCCAGCGCTCGGGCGAGAAGCCCGCACCCACCGGGACACTGCTGGCAAATCGAGGGGACCAGGATCTCCTCGGGAGTGGCCCAGCGTTTGAGGTCGCCACCAGCCTGTTGGGCCTGGGTCAGCTTTCCTCTGACCAGAGCTGCGCTCCCGGCTGTCACGCCGAGCGCCTGAAGGAACCCGCGCCTCGTCACCCTCATCGCTTCACCTCTTCGTCACTCCGCATTCCCCATTCCCCACTCCGCATTTCATTTGTGACAAGCGTTGCAGTCGGTGGAGACCTTCCGCACCGCCGCCACCCTGGCCCGCTCCGTCGGCTTGTTCTCGCCCGCCTTGGGCCACTCCCACTTCTCGTGACAACCGATGCAGTCGTTCATCATGACCTTCTTGAGTGGGCGGGCAGGAGGGCGTGTCAGCGTCTCCATCGCCCCGTGGCAGCTCTGGCACTTCACCTTCGCCTCAGCCACGTGGGTCCTGTGAGAGAAGAAGACGTGGGATGGCAGTCGCCAGACCCGTTGCCACGGAATCTCTCCGCCCTTCTCGCCGAAAGCCTGGACCTTCTTCTCCTCGGCGCTCTTGGCTTCAGCCCCCGAGTGGCAGGAAAGGCATTTCTTCGTCGAGGGCCGGCCAGCCACGGGACCCTTCTCCGCCCGCTCGTGGCAGCTCGTGCATACCAATTTCTGCTCCTTCAGCTCAAGGTGAGCCTTGTGGGGGAACTCGATCGGCTGGCGCACCGCTGACTCCCCCCTGAGCAGCCACGCGCCGAGGGCCACTATAATCCCCACCACCATGATGATCCCCGAGCGTTTCAACGCGTCCCCTCTGTTACAGACCGTTTTGGGTCAAAAGAGTTAGCAAGGAGCGTGCCGCGCCGATATCTTAGCATTAACGCTCTGTATTTCCTGAATGATTGACGGGGTTCAACGGCGGGAGCGGGCAACGGCTGGGTCACGGGCTCCCCAACTGTGGAGGGCCCGCCCCATCCGTTCGCGCGGCGTTCTCGAGGGTCGCCCGCTTTACTCTAATAGATGTCTTTCATGGTGTTATAAACGTTAAACTTCCCGGTGGGAGTCACAATCCGCGGGTCACTGATACGAGTCTTCTCCTTGAGCGTCTTGTCGTCGTAGACGACGATCTCGCTCTGCTGGTCCTTGCGCTTCCAGACGCTCACCCAGACCTCGTCGCCCCCCTTGTTGTACTCCAGGTGGACGGCGCGGCCCTCGGGAGCCACCTCCCAGCACTTTTCCACCTTGTCCGCGCTCTTCTTGGTCACGCAGATGCTCCGCTGGATTTTCGGATCGGCGTTCAGCGTGTGGTCGTTCCAGATCCACTGGCTCTTGGGGTGGGTCTTGATGAACAGGCTCCCGCCTCCCAGGAGATCGATCTCACGCACCACCTGCCAGGCGTGCTGCTTGTGCTTGACCGGGTCCGTGCCGTAGACGGCGATCTTTCCCTCCCCCAGATGGACCGTGGCGGCCACGGGGCCGTACTGGGCGTCAACCCAGGTGGCTCCACGCCCGGGATGAGGGATCTTCCCCACCTTGATGATCGCCTCGAGCTTCTCCTTCTGAGCGTCAACGACCACCATTTTGTTCCGCTGGTTGGCCGCCACGATGAAGTAGCGCTTGGAGAGGTCCCAGCCGCCATCGTGGAGAAACGCCTCTGTCTCGATCTGGGTGATTTTCAAGTTTTTGATGTCGGAGTAGTCAACGAGCCAGACGAGCCCGGTCTCCTTCACGGTGACGATCCACTG
>CAZXPE010000135.1:0-2700 GCA_964642915.1 uncultured bacterium
GTGGATCCCGGGGTGGGGCCGGGGAGGAGGTCCGGGGTGGCGAACGTCGCGTCTCAGCTCCCGCCAGTCTTGGCGGAGGTCTCGGCGATCGTCTCGGAGATCCCGCATATCCTCGCGGAGCTCCCGTCGGTCGTCTCTGAGCTCCTTCTGCGCCCTGAGGATGGCTTCCTTGTCTCCAGACTCGATGGCCCGTCGCAGGGCCTCTCGGTCCTGACGGATCTCCTGCCTATCCTGACGGATTTCTCTCAGATCCTCGCGGATCTCCTGCCTGTCCTGCCTGATGTCTTTGAGGTCATCTCTGATCTCCTGAGCGCTTGCCGGAGACGTCCAGAATCCTGCCAGCAACGCTCCCGTCACCGCTATCCATCTGAGTGTCGCCATTGCTCGCCTCCTTGGGTGTGAGTGGCCCCCCGGCAGGGCGGGCCGTGGTTCAGCTTCTACCCGATTAGACGGAGGCGTGCCCGGTTCGTTTACACCGGGCTTCTTGGATCTCCACCGCCCGTTACGGAATCAGGGCGACCTTGATGGAGTCGGAGGAGCGGTGGGCGGCGAAGGCGTCCTGGATCCGGTCGAGGGGAAAGCGGTGGGTCACGAGGGGGGCCGTCCTGATCAGCCCCCGATCAAGGAGCGAGAGGGCTTCGCCGAACTCGTCCTGATAGATCATCGACCCGATGATCCTGAGCTCGCGGCGGACCACCCAGAAGAAATCAACCCGCGATGGCTCATAGGGGAGGCCGGTGAGGACGATGCGGCCTCCTGGCCTCGCCAGCTCAACGGCCTGCTCCACCGCCTCTGACGTTCCGGCGGTCTCAACGACCAGGTCCACCCCCTCACCCACTGAGAACTCGCGGGCCGCCGGAGCCCCGTCACCATCTTCGAGGGAATGAACGGCCTCGGCGCCAAGCTCTCTCGCGAGGGGAAGACGCCGCTTGCTCCGTCCCACTGCGAGCACTCGCGCCCCGCGGGCCCTGAGCACTTGAATGGCCAGGAGGCCGAGCGTCCCGGCTCCGAGGACAGCGGCTGACTCGCCGCTCCTGACTTCGCCGCGCGCCGCCGCTCTCACCACCACCGCCAGCGGCTCGGCGAGGAGAAGCTGATCCTCAGCGAGGGCGGGCGGAGCATGCCAGCAGCAGGAAGCAGGGACCACGGCCAGCTCAGCGAAGCTTCCATCCACGTCGATCCCCACAGCGGTCCTCTTGAGGCAGAGGTTTCTGTCGCCGGCCAGGCAGATGGCGCACTCGCCGCAGGAGTAGTTCGGCTCGACAGCCACGAGATCACCGGGCTTGACGCGCTCCACCCCCTCTCCAACGGCGACAACGTCGCCGAAGAATTCGTGGCCCATGATGAGGGGGTAACGCACCGGCCTGTCGCCCGACCAGATGCGGTAGTCGGTTCCGCAGAGCCCTGTGGCCCTGACTTTGATCAGAGCTTCACCGGAGCCGGAAACCGGATCAGGAACATCCTCGACTACGAGGCCCTGGGGAGCGTGAAGGACGGCAGCTTTCATCATTCAGCAGAAGGGTGGTGGTACTCTTCCTCCTCCCAGAGGTCGAGCGAGTCGTCCTCCCGCCACCTGAACGGGAGCTGGAGAAGGCGCCCCGGAACGGTGCTGGTCCCCAAACACCTGAGCGCCGCCATGAGAACCACTCTCTGGTTCTCTCTGTCGAACGGCTTCCCGCACTGATTCCCCAGAGGGTAGTTGACGAAGACCGCCCGCGGGGGCTTCACCAGCGTCGTGATGTCCAGCGCCGATGAGAGCGAGACCGTCGGGATCCCCGCCTCCTCGATCGTCCGCGCCATCAGTCCCACGGACTGATGACAGAGCTGTCAGACGGGAACCAGGAGCGCTGCGTCCACTTCGAGCAGCCTGAGCCGCTCCACGATCCCCGGCGTCATCTCCTTCTGAAGCTGGGTCCGCTTGAAGATCCGCCCCATGAAGGTGAACGCGAGCGGCGCCAGTGATCCGATGAGCCCCTCGGCCGCCAGCTCCTTGAGCCGCTCCAGGGGAAAGAGGGTGTTGAAGTCTTCTACTCGGGTTGCGTTCTTCGAGTAGTGGGAGACCCTGAAGTTGCGAGGATCGGCGTCAATCGGGATTTCGCGCCACGAGAGGTCGTTCTTCACCGGCTCGAACGGCGGCTGGTCCTTGAGGTGGACGCCGCTCGACGAGAGAAGCGCGATCCGGCATTTCGACACCGGCTTGGTAAGCTTCGTCCACGGAGTCGTCTCGAAGGCGGACCACTGGTACGGAGGCTCGTTGGGGTAGATCACGTGGTGGACCTGGTCGATGTAACGAACCGGCATGGGACTTTCCTCCTGTTAGAGACCCGCCGGCTACCCGGCGGTGCTGCCTCCGTCCAGAAAGAGCACCTGTCCTGTCATGAAGTCAGAGGCCGGAGAGGCCAGATAGACCGCGAGCACCCCGATTTCCTCCATCTTTCCTGTCCGCCTCATCGGGATGTCTCTCAGGATGCGCTCGCGGATCTTCTCGTTGGCAAAGGCGGCAGCGTTTATGTCAGTGACGAACCAGCCGGGGGCGATGGCGTTGACCTGGACGTTGTGGCGGGCCCACTCGATGCCGAGAGTCCGCGTGAGGGCAATGACGCCCCCCTTGGAGGCGGAGTACGCAGTGTACCCTGAGAGCCCCACAGCCCCGAGCACAGAGGCGATGTTGATGACTTTACCCGAGCGCTGGGCAATCAG
>CAZXPE010000135.1:2800-5995 GCA_964642915.1 uncultured bacterium
AGAGCCATCGCCCTGCCGAGTCCCCGCGAGGCTCCTGTGACTATCGCCACCTTCCCGTCCAGTTTTAAAGACTCGAGCATCGCGCTACCCGTAGAGAGACTCGATCACGTCCCTGTATTTCTCCGCGACCACCTTGCGCTTCACCTTGAGTGTGGGGGTCAGGTCGCCTCCCTCCTGGGTGAAGTCGGCAGGGAGGATCGCGAACTTCTTGATCTTCGCGTAGGACTGGAGCCCCTCGTTCTTCTGCTCGACGATGCGCCCCACTCGCTCCCTGACCCTTGGGTGCTTCGCCAGCTCGGCGGGATCGGTGGTCAGGATTCCCTGCCCTTTGGTAAACTTCGCAAGCTCTTCCTGGTTCAGCGTGATCAGGGCCACAGGATACGGACGCTTGTCGCCGTACACCATAGCCTGACTTACGAACGGATCGGTCTTCAGGAGATTCTCTACGTTCTGGGGGGCGATGTTCATCCCGCCGGCGGTGATGATCAGGTCCTTCTTTCTGTCAGTGATCTTGAGGAACCCCTCTGAGTCTATCTCGCCGATGTCCCCCGTGTGGAACCATCCATCAGCGTCCCACGCCTCGGCCGTTGCCTCGGGATGCTTCCAGTACCCCTTGGCGATGTTCCTCCCGCGCGCCAGGATTTCTCCATCCGGCGCGATCCTCACCTCGATCCCCGGATACGGGATCCCGACGGTGCCGAACTTGTAGCGCTCGGGGCGGTTCACGCTGATGGAGGGACAGGTCTCCGTTAGGCCGTACCCCTCGAGGATCAAAATCCCCGCCGCGTGGAAGAACTCGGCGATCTCCTTGGAGAGCGGCGCCCCGCCCGAGACGGCGAAGCGGAGGCGTCCGCCAAGAGCGACGTGAAGCTTGTGGAAGACGAGCTTGTGGGCGATCCGGTGCCTGAGCCTGAGCCGTGCTGGAATCAGCTTCCCCGCCTGCTGGAGCCGGCTCACCTCTCTGCCAACACCAATCGCCCAGTGGAAGATCTTCTTCTTGATCGGGGAGCCGGCCTCAACCCCCGCCAGGATCTTAGCGTACACCTTCTCGAACACCCGCGGAACGCTGCACAGGAAAGTCGGATGAGTCTCCCTGAGGTTCTCCCCCACCTTGTCCAGGTTCTCGGCAAACGCCGTCGTGCAGCCGTGATAGACGGTGAAGTACTCCTCGCACCGGGCGTAGGAATGGGCCAGCGGGAGGAAGAGAAGGTCCATATCCTCCGATGCGATCGTTCTTGCCTCGAAGATGGCGCGCATCATCGCCATGTGGTTTTCGTGGGTCTGGACCACTCCCTTGGGCGGCCCCGTCGTCCCTGAGGTATAGACGATCGTCGCCACGTCTCCAGCCCTGGTACCGGTCACTCGGCCGGCAAACTCGCCCTTGAGCCGATCGGCGTTCTCTCGCCCAAGCCGGCGAAGGGCTTCCCAGGTGTAGACTGAGGGCTCGCGGGTCTCGTACTCCTCCATAACGATCACCTGCTCCAGCCTGCCCATCTTCCCCCGAACCTCCCCAACCTTGGCGAGCTGGGCTGCGTTCTCAACGATGATCGTCTTCGCCTCCGAGTCGTTGATGATGTAGGCGATCTGTTCAGGGACGTAGCTCGGGTAGATGGGGACGGTCACGCAGCCGGCGGAGAGAATGGCAAAGTCAGCCTGGGCCCACTCGGCCCGGCTCTGTGAGAGGAGGGCAATGGCCTCCCCTTTCCTCCTTCCCAGGGCCAGCAGCCCCATGGCCATCTCACGAACTATTTCTCCGTACTGGCGCCAGGTTAGAGTCTCCCACTTCTCTCCACGCTTGAAGATCTGAGCGGGCCTGTCGCCGTGCCGCTCAACCCGGTTCCAGAACATCTGAGCCAGCGTCTCCTCAGCCATAGCTCCCTCCTTAGCGTGAGATCGGGCCATCCGCGGGAGACACCTTACCACGCCCCGCCTCGGCTTGGAAAGCCGAGGGGCAGTTAAGGTGCTTCTGGTAGACGCGGGCGTTATCGTGGCCGGCTGGACGGCATGGCCACTTGATTCTCGGAGGGGTCCGCGTCATCCGCCACGCCGGCATCTGAAGGAGCAGATCTCCGTAGATCGGGTCATCAATCTTCCCAAAGCAGCCCCGCTCCCACCAGTGATCCTCCTGAAGGGTCCGGGTCGGCGGGTTCATGGGGCCGAAGACAACGATCCCGGGTCCCGGATCGGCAAGCACCTTAGCAAGGATCTCTCCGGAGGTGTAGTTGATTGACCACTTTCCGATCTCGTCGCGGAGGGCGACCTCGTTCTCCTTCCGTGTCCTCTGAAGTGTCGTGTTGAATCGCGGGTCCTTAGCCAGCTCGGGCCTCCCCATGATCCGGCAGAGGGCTCCGAAATTCGGGTCGGTGTAACCGGCAACAAAGGCCCATCCGTCCTTGACTCTCACGAAGGTGTAAGGGAAGACCGCCAGCTCATACAGCCCCAGGCGCTCGCGCACCTGCCCCGTGACATGATAGAGGAGCACTGTGTACTCGAGGTAGCGCATGAGCGCCTCGGCGCCAGAGACGTCGATCATCTGGCCGAGGCCCGATCTTTCCCTCCAGTGGAGAGCCGCCAGAACGGCGACGGCGCCCCAGGCGGCCTGAGAGTAAGCGCTGATCCAGCTCCCTACCCTGACAGGCGCGTCGTCAGGATCGCCCGTCACGTAGAGGAGGCCTGAGAGGGCCTGGTCGATGAGGTCATACTCGACCGATAGATCGCAGGCCTTGGGGCCGAACTGGCCATAGGTGGAGCAGGCCACGTAGATGAGGCGCGGGTTCAGCTCGGAGAGCTGGCGGTAGCCGACTCCAAGCGCGTCGAGATGCCCCGGCGGGAACCCTTCGACCAGAACGTCGGCGCGGGCCGCCAGCCCTCTGAGAAGCGCCCGCCCCTCTTCGGTCTCGACGTTGAGCGTCACGTGATAGCGATTCCTCGCCTCGGCGATGAAGGCAAGCCCTTCTCCGTTGATCGCGGCGTCGAGCGGTCCCCACGAGCGGGCGGGATCGCCTCCGGGAGGCTCGACCTTGATGACCTCTGCCCCCAGCTCGCCCAGGAAGGTTCCGGTGAGGAGCGCCCCGTAGTGGCCGTGAGAGAGATCGAGGACCACGAGGTCGTCCAGGGCCTCGGGCTTTTCAAAAACCCGCTGCGGATCCTCTTCCGCCTTGATCCACTGATACCAGGGGAGGCGCTCGGTCACTG
>CAZXPE010000136.1:0-5981 GCA_964642915.1 uncultured bacterium
CTCCTGGGCAAAACCGTGGAAGAGGCCAGGGATCTCGTCGAGAAATATTTCGACGACGCCTTCCTTGCCGGACGCCGCTCTGTCCGCCTGGTCCACGGAAAGGGGACCGGCGCCCTCAGGAAGGCGATCCACGAACTCCTGGACGCCCACCCCCTCGTGGAGAGCTTCAGGCTCGGCGAGTCCTACGAGGGCGGCAGCGGCGCAACCGTCGTTGAGCTGAGGGTCGAGTGATGGCGACAGGCGGGTACTCCCCCCAGATCCTTGACGAGATCAAGGCCCGCGTGGACCTCGTGGAGCTGATCGGCCAGTTCGCGAGCCTCAAGCGGGCGGGCGAGAACTGGAAAGCCCTCTGCCCCTTCCACGCCGAGAAGACCCCTTCGTTCATGGTGAACCCGAAAAAGGGGATCTTCCACTGCTTCGGCTGCGGCGCCGGCGGCGACGCTTTCGGCTTTCTCATGCGCCAGGACCGCCTCTCCTTCCCCGAGGCGGTGCGCGCTCTCGCCCAGCGGACGGGAGTAGAGCTTCCGGCAGCATCTGGAACGCGCTCAGGCGAGACCGACGGAAAGATGGAGGCGCTCTACAGGACGATGGCTCTCGCCGCCCGGTTCTACGAGGAGGCGCTCTGGAATTCAGGTCCCGGCGAGCGGGCCCGCCGCTACATCGAGAGCCGCGGCGTTGACCGGGAGCTGGCGCGGCGGTTCGGGCTGGGGTACGCCCCGGAGGGGTGGGACAATCTTCTCTCGTTCATGAAGGGGGAGTCAGTCGCAGAGGAGACCGTCGTCCAGGCGGGACTGGCTCTCCCGCGCCCGAACGGGCCAGGGTGCTACGACCGCTTTCGAGGGAGGCTCCTCTTCCAGATCAGGGACGCCCAGGGCCGCCCCATCGCCTTCGGCGGCCGGGCCCTGGGGCCTGAAGAAGAGCCCAAGTATCTGAACTCTCCCGAGACGCCGCTCTACGTCAAGGGGCGGACCCTCTACGCTCTGGACCTCGCCAAGCCGGCGATGAGGGAGAAGAACCGGGGGCTCCTCGTTGAGGGGTACATGGACTGCCTCATGGCCCACCAGCACGGCTTCACCGAGACCGTCGCAGTCCTCGGAACTGCACTGACGCCGGCCCAGCTCGGACTCCTCCGCCGTTACGCCGATGAGGTGATCGCCTTCTTCGACGCCGACCAGGCCGGGCAGAAAGCGTCAGGCAGGATCGAGGAGATGATGGACTCGTTCATGGAGGTCCAGGACCTCGGGTGGGCCGTGGCGCGCACCGGAAGCTTCGAGAAGGCCGGGCACGCTCCGGTCAGGGTCGCTCTCCTCCCCGCGGGCCACGACCCCGACAGCTTCCTCCGCGCCGAGGGAGCGGCGGCGTTTGACGACAGGATCGAGCGGGCGAGGAGCATCCTCTCATACGCGCTGGATAAGACGCTCGCCGAAGAGGAGACGGCCACAGCGCGCGGGCGCGCCGCAGCTCACGCCCGGATCGCTCTCCTTCTCTCGAAGGTCACCAACGCCGAGGAGGCCACAGCTCTCGCCCGCGAGGCGGCACAGAAGCTCGGCGTTGACTCGACTCAGCTCTGGATCGAGGCCCAGCGCCTCCAGGGATCTCTCAGAAGGAACGCCGCGCCCAGGCCTGAGGCTCCCGCCGGGAGCGAAGCCGCGGTGCCCCTTTTTGAGCGGGACCTCCTCCACGCCATGGTGGCGAACACCGGGTTCAGGGAAGAGATGCTGGCGGCGCTGGAGGCCGAGGACCTGAGCCACGCGGTGACCCGTGAGATCTTTGAGACACTCAAACGGCACCGGGAGTGTTCGCCGGAGCAGGCCATCACCCTGGCTGAGTCTGAGACGTGCCGTGGGTGGCTTTCGCGGTTCGCGATGACAGCCCCGCCGTGGGATTCTTCATTCGAAGCGGCAAAGCGATGGGCCGAGCGGCGGCGGCGCTCACGCACGCTCCGCGAGCTTGCCCGATCGATCGCAGCGAAGCCGGCCGAGCCCGACCAGGAGGAGCTGATGAGGCTCGCCAGGGAGGCCGAGGCGGCTCACCGCCTGAGCCTGGGAAAGGCCGGAGAAGCATCTCACTTCTAAGGAGCTTGGAGCATGGCAGACGAACCGAAGATGGAAGAGCTGGACAAACTGATCTCCAGGGGAAAGGAAAGGGGCTACCTCACCTACGACGAGGTGAACGACGCTCTGCCGTCGGACATCGTTTCTCTGGATCAGCTCGACGACATCATGATGATGTTCGGCGCCATGGACATCGAGGTTGTGGACTCGGCCAAAGGCGGCCGGCTCCCCTCCGAGATCGAGGAGCGAGCCGAGGAGGGCGAGGAGGCCGCCGAGCCGGCGGAGATCGACCTCACCCCCGGCCCCGTGGGGCGCACCGAGGACCCCGTCCGGCTCTACCTCCGGGAGATGGGGAAGGTCTCCCTGCTCACCCGCGAGGGCGAAATCACTCTCGCCAAGCGCATCGAGGAGGGGAAAGAGGAGGTGGCCCGCTCGGTGCTGGGCACCACCCTAGCGATCCGTGAGATCCTGAGGCTCCGCGAAGCGATCAGGAAGGGAGCGGTGCAGATCAAGGAGATCGTGGACACCGACGACGAGCTGCCCGAGGAAAAGCTGGAAGACCTCGCCAAGGAGGTCGTCCGCACGCTCTCCGGCGTTGACCGCCTCCTTCGCGAAAGAGATAAGCTCCTGGTGCAGGCGAAGCGGCTCCGCTCCCGCTCCCACGGCAAGCGCCGGAAGAAGGATCCGCCCTGGAAAAAGCTTGAGGCGCAGGTCCAGGCCAAGCAGGAAAAGGCGCTCGTCGCTCTCAGGGGCCTGAACCTCCACGCCGTCGTGCTCGACCGCCTCGTTTTCAGGCTGAAGCAGCTCGTCGAGAAGATCCGCAAGGCCGAAAGGGAGATCTCGCTCTGGAGCGACTCGAACCGCCCGGCGCCCACCGAGGTGGACGCGTTCCTGGCTTCACTCTCCGACGACGAGATCGAGGACGGCGACCGCGATCTCTACCAGAAGGCCGCGGCGCGGCACCACGCGATCAAGGACCGGCTCATCTGGGTGGCCAACCAGAAGATCAAGCGGTCGGAGGAAGATGCTCAGGCCAAGGCCGAGGACCTGAAGCGCATAGTGGTCGTGATCCAGGCAGGCGAGGCGAAGGCGGCTCGGGCGAAGAAGGACATGGTGGAGGCCAACCTCAGGCTGGTCATTTCCATCGCCAAGAAGTACACCAACCGCGGGCTCCAGTTCCTGGATCTGATCCAGGAGGGGAACATCGGCCTCATGAAGGCGGTGGACAAGTTCGAGTACCGGCGCGGCTACAAGTTCTCCACCTACGCCACCTGGTGGATCCGCCAGGCCATCACCCGCGCCATCGCCGACCAGGCGCGGACAATCCGGATCCCGGTGCACATGATCGAGACGATCAACAAGCTGATCCGCACCTCCCGCCAGCTCGTGCAGGAGCTTGGCCGGGAACCCACCCCCGAGGAGATCGCCGCCAAGATGGACGTCCCCGTGGAGAAGGTGAGAAAGGTGCTGAAGATCGCCCAGGAGCCCATTTCCCTCGAGACCCCCATCGGAGAGGAGGAGGACTCCCATCTCGGAGACTTCATCGAGGACAAGCAGGTGGTCTCGCCCGTGGAGTCTATCATCGGGCTCAGCCTCAGGGATCAGACCAACAAGGTGCTGAACACGCTGACCCCGCGGGAGGAGAAGGTGCTCCGCCTCCGCTTCGGCCTCTCCGACGGCTGCGAGCACACGCTGGAGGAGGTTGGGCAGGACTTCGCCGTCACGCGCGAGCGCATCAGGCAGATCGAGGCCAAGGCTCTCAGAAAGCTCCGGCACCCGTCCAGGTCGAAGAAGCTCAGGAGCTTTCTTGAGACGTGATGTATGATGGTCATCGGGCCCATAGCTCAATTGGCAGAGCCGCCGGCTCATAACCGGTTTGGTCCTGGTTCGAGTCCGGGTGGGCCCACCACATTTGAGAGGAGACGGTGGATCAGCAATTACAGACGCTGATTGACTTGCAGGGCCTCGACAGCCGCATAGCGGGGCTCGACACCGAGCTGGCTCGCCTCCCGGTCCAGATCGAGGAGATCAGGGCGTCGGTGGCCCAGACACGGAAGACGGTGGAGGACCTCAAGGGCAAGCTGGATTCGACAAAGAAAGAGATCAGGAGCAAGGAGAAAGATCTCGAAGTCACGGCGTCGAAGCGCGCCAAGTGCGAGGCGCGCCTCTACGAGGTCAAGACCAACAAGGAGTACTCCGCCGTGCTGTCCGAGATCGAGGGGATCAAGCAGGAGAAGGCGAAAATTGAGGAGGAGATCCTCGCCCTGATGGAAAGCCAGGAGCGGCTAGCAACCGAAATCCGTGAGGCCGAGGCGAGGCTCGTTAAGCACGAGGCCGAAGGAAGGGCCGAGGAGGCTACGGTGAAGGCCAGGCTTGAGGCCGCCGAGACTGACCTTGCGCTGGTCCGCGGCGACCGCGAGTCCCTGGCTCGCCAGTTGCAGCGAGATCTCCTCGCCAGCTATGAGAAGCTCCTCACCCGCCCAGGCAACCTGGCAGTTGCCCAGGTGCTGCCAGGCGGGATATGCGGCGGCTGCCGTGTCCCTCTCACCCCCCAGCGCATTCAAGAGGTCAAGCAACAGTCGGCACTCCACAACTGCGAGAGCTGCGGCCGGTACCAGTACTGGCTCTCCGCGACCCACGCCACGTAAAGTGGCGTGGGTGCCCGCAGTGGATCGCCCCTTCGGGGCGGCATCTCGTTGTTCCAGATGTCCGTGAGGTTTATGGGCTCGCGCTTGCGATAATGCCAACATGGTGAGCCGGAGATCCGACGCCGTGATCATCTACACCGACGGCGCCTGCTTGGGGAACCCCGGCCCCGGCGGGTGGGCGGCGATCGTGATCTCGGGGGAGACCGAGCGGGAGCTGTCAGGAGCCGAGCCGTCTTCCACCAACCAGCGAATGGAGCTCAGGGCGGCCATCGAAGGGCTCAGGGCCCTCCACGGAAGGCACCGCGTGGAGCTCTACAGCGACAGCGCCTATTTGGTCAACTGCTTCCGTGAGCGGTGGTATGAGAGGTGGCGCCGGAACGGCTGGCGCAACGCCCAGAAGAAACCCGTAGAGAACCAGGACCTCTGGCGCGCGCTGCTCGAAGAGAGCGAGCGGCACGAGGTCACCTGGCACAAAGTGAGAGGTCACGCCGGCGACCCGCTCAACGAGCGGGTGGACCGGCTGGCCAAGCAGGCGATCGACCACATGCTCAGCCGGCCTTGAGTGGTATAATTCATTTGCTTTCCGCACGCTCTTTGATTGGCGCCAGAGAGGGCTGGACGGTCGCCGGCCCGGGCACCCAGCGCAAGCTGGGTCCGGGCGGGAGGAAAGTCCGGGCTCCAGAGGGCAGGGTGCTGGGTAACGCCCAGGGGGGGCGACTCCACGGACAGTGCCACAGAAAGCAAACCGCCGTCGCAGGACGGCAAGGGTGAAACGGTGAGGTAAGAGCTCACCAGCGTCGCGGGTGACCGCGGCGGCTCGGCAAACCCCACCCGGAGCAAGGCCGAATAGGAGGGCGATCCCTCCGCGAGGAGGGAGAAGGGCGGCCCGCCCGGAGCCCTCGGGTCAGCCGCTTGAGGCGGCGGGTAACCGCCGCCCTAGAGAAATGACCGTCTCCCCGGGTGACGAACCCGGGCGACAGGACCCGGCTTACAGGCCCTCTCTGGCGCTTTTCTTTTCAGTCAATCCTTCGCTCCATCTGTCCTCAGTTCAGCTTTCGCCTTGACAGCCCTTTCATCCGCCCCGTAGTCTACCCCCGTCCGCGCATCCCTTTATCCGCCCCGTATCCTGGACAACGGGCAGGGCGCGGTGGGAGTCATATCTGGACTGGGCCTGCCTGCCGGCAGGCAGGAACCGAGGACCGAGAAGGGTCTTTGTGGTGTTTACGCCCATCGTGTTCGACGACGGGGCGTCAGCGCCCCGCACCCGGACTGCGAGGAG
>CAZXPE010000137.1:0-2910 GCA_964642915.1 uncultured bacterium
GCCCCCCGCAGCTCCCTCCTCTCTCGGTCAAGTTCCTCAAGGAGCGCCTCGTCATGCCGCTTCGACTGGAGGGCGGAACGCTCACGGTGGCTATGGCGGATCCGTTCGACTGGGAAACCCGTCACGCTCTCAGCCTCTCGCTGGGCTTTGCTGTCGAGGCATTGGTGGCAGGAGAGGAAACCATCAGGCGCGCCATCGCCCAGCACTACGAGGGAGCGAGCAGCATGGAGAGGATCATCGAGGACCTCCGCCCCGAGGAGGCTGAGCTGGTGATGACCCGCGACGACGAGGACGTGGATCACCTCCGCGAGGCCGCCCAGGAGGCGCCGGTGGTCAGGCTCGTGAATCTCGTCATCTCGCGGGCGATAGAGATGGACGCGAGCGACGTCCACATCGAGCCGTTCGAGAGGCAGCTCAGGGTGCGGTACCGGATCGACGGCATCCTCCACTACGCCGAGGCGCCGCCGAAGGCTCTCACCGCCGCCATTGTCTCGCGGATCAAGATCATGGCCAGGCTCAACATCGCCGAGAGGCGACTCCCCCAGGACGGCCGGGTGAAGCTGAAAGTCCAGGACCGCGTCGTCGATCTCCGTGTTTCGACGATCCCGACACTCCACGGCGAGAGCGTGGTCCTGAGGATCCTCGACCGGGGGAGCATCTTCATGACTCTGGACCGTCTGGGCTTCCCTCCAGGGCCGCTCCACCAGTTCAACCGTCTCATCCTGAACCCGTACGGGATGATCCTGGTGACGGGCCCCACCGGCTCGGGGAAGACCACGACGCTCTACGCCGCTCTGGAGAAGATCAACGACCCCGAGAAGAAGATTATCACCATCGAGGACCCGGTCGAGTACCAGCTCATGGGGGTGAACCAGATCCAGGTGAAGCCGGCGATCGGGTTGAGCTTCGCCCAGGGCCTCCGCCACATCGTCCGCCAGGACCCGGACGTTATCATGGTCGGAGAGATCCGCGATCCTGAGACCGCCGAGATCGCCATCCACGCGGCGCTGACCGGCCATCTGGTCTTCTCAACGCTGCACACCAACGATGCCGCCGGGGCGGTCACACGCTTGAGCGAGATGGGGATCGAAAGTTTTCTGATCTCCTCCACCGTCCTCGGAATCCTCGCTCAGCGCCTGGTCCGCGTCATCTGCCGTGACTGCCGGGAGCCGGCAGCGGTGGATCCCGGAGTGCTGAGAGAAATGGGCGTGACGGACCCGGACTTCACTGTCCGGCGCGGCGGAGGGTGCGAAAACTGCAACGGCACGGGATACCGGGGGCGCACCGGCATCTACGAGCTGCTGATGGTGGATGAGGAGATCCGCCGCCTCATCGTCGAGAAGGCGAGCGCCCATGCGATCCGCCAAAAGGCCGTGAGCCTCGGGATGAACACTCTCCGTCAGGACGGCTGGGCGAAGGTCAAAGAGGGAGTCACCACTGTCTCGGAAGTCATCAGGGTGACCCGCGCCGAAGAGGAACTATAGTGTAGTGGCGACGTTCAGGTATCAGGCCGCCCACCCGTCGGGCCGGATCGTCACCGGCACGATCGACGCCAGGGACGAAGCCTCCGCGGTCTCGTCCCTCCAGGCGTCCAAGATCTACCCGCTCGAGGTCAGGCTTGCCGCTGAGCGCCGCCGATGGGGAGACCTCCTGCCCCGGCGCGGCATCGGAGGCAAGGCCGTTCTGGAGTTCACCCAGGAGCTGCTAGCCCTCCTCAAGGCCGGCGTTGATCTGGAACGGGCCCTCGGGATGCTGGCAGGGCTCCATCCGAACCGCCGCTTCAGGGGGATCCTCGGCAAGGTCCGCCACGACCTGCACGGAGGGGCCACCTTTGCCGACGCTCTCGCCCAGCACCCGCGCGCCTTCTCCCGCCTCTACGTCCAGATGGTCAGAGCGGGAGAGAGCGGAGGGGCCCTGGAGAGTGTGCTGGGAAGGCTCGCCGCCACCCTGGCAAGCCTTGAGGAAGTAAAAGAGCAGATCCTCACTTCGCTCATCTATCCGGTGGTGCTCTCCGCCGTCGGCGGGGCCGCCGTGGCGTTCCTCCTCACCTACGTCATCCCGAGCTTCGCCCAGATCTTCGAATCGGTGGGGCAAGCTCTCCCTCTCCCAACGCGGATTCTAATCGGCATCAGTCAGGTCGTTAGGCAGGCGTGGTGGCTTCTTGTCGGAGGCATGGCTGCCCTCGTGCTCGCCTTCAGGCTGGCAGTCAGATCCACCGCCGGGAGAATGGCCTGGGACCGGCTGAGGCTCAGCCTCCCGATGATCGGCCCATTCACGCGCAAGGTGGAGGTGGCGCGGCTCTCACGCACGCTGGGAACTCTCCTCGCGAGCGGCGTGCCGGTTCTCCTGGCGATCAACACGGTGAAGGCAATCGTCGGGAACCGGGTCCTGGCGGGAGCCATGGACGGCGTCGTCGAGGGAGTGAGAAAAGGAGCCGGGATGGTCGGCCCGCTCAGGGAGAGCGGGGTCTTCCCTCCTCTGGCGGTCCACATGCTGAGCGTGGGAGAGGAGACGGGGAGGCTCGACGAGATGCTCCTTCAGATCGCCGACACCTACGACACGAACGTAAGAAACGCGCTCAAGCGGCTCCTCTCCCTCCTCGAACCGGCCATCATCGTCGTCATGGGGCTCGTGGTCGGGTTCGTCGTCCTCTCGATACTGCTGGCCATCTTCAGCGTCTATGACCTCCCGCTCTAACAGAACGACGAAGTTCCCTCTCCCCTCTTGGGGAGAGGGTCTGGGTGAGGGGTCGAGGGGGTTTTCGCTGATCGAACTGGTCATCGTTCTGGCGATCCTCGCAATCGCGACGGCCCTGGTGAGCCCCGCCATCCCTCGCTCGCTGGACGGGTGGAGGCTCAGGACCGCGGCCCGCCAGCTTGTCGCCCTCATGCGCTATGCCCAGAGCCAGGC
>CAZXPE010000137.1:2920-5965 GCA_964642915.1 uncultured bacterium
TCAGGTGGATGTCTTCACCGACACGGTGTTCGGAGGAAATCCGGTCGCCGTCGTCCACGACCGCGGGGCGGGGCGAGGCGGGATCGCGGCCGGAGAGGACCCGATCCGGTGGAGGGTCACGCTCCCTAACGGGGTCCGCTTCTTATGGTCGGGGGACGAGGCGGAGGCAAGGTTCACCTTCGATCCGTGGGGGTCGGCCACGGGCGGGAGCGTTGACCTGGTGAACCGGCAGAGCCAGTCATTCAGGATCGTCGTTGACGCAGCGACGGGACGAGTAAAGCTGGAGGACGTCCCGCTGAACGAGAAAGGGTGAGCGTGAGGACAGAGGGAGGGGAGAGGGGGCTTTCTCTCGTGGAGGTGCTGATCGCTCTAGCCATCGTCGGAATCGGCATCCTCACGCTCCTCCAGCTCCACACCCGCGGCCTCTGGCTCTCGCGGGCGGCGTCAGAGACGACGTCGGCGGTGCTGGTCGCCCAGGGGAAGATGGGAGAGATGCTCTCCCTGCCCACCATATCTGAAGCCGGAGAGGAAGAGGCAGGTGAGGGGTTTCTCTGGCAGTGGACGGCGGTTCCCCTGGAGTCCACGCGGGAGGGGGAGATCACCAGGCTCTACGAGGTGAGGGGGCGCCTGACGCGAACGGCAGACGCCAGCGGAAAGGCCGTTGAACTGGTGTCGATCAAGGCGGTCATGGTGAAGCCGTGAGGAAGAGCGGCCAGCGATGTGGTGAGGGGGGGATGACGCTGATCGAGCTTTTGCTCGCCCTCGCGCTCCTCTCCATGATCGTCGGAACGGCGCTGTCGTTCATGCGCGTCGCCGAGCGCGCCCGCCAGCGCGGTGAGGTGGAGGAAGAAGCTTCCCGGCGCGCCCGCCTCGTCATGGAGCGGATCTCACAGGCTCTGAGGTCTGCCGCCCCCTACACGGGCGGGAGCGGGAGGTACCAGTTCAAGGGTGCTGAGGACAGCGTGGCGTTCATCACCATCGCCGGGCCGGGAGGTCCCCGCGAGATGCGCTACCGGGTGGAAGAGGATTCAGAATCGAAGGCCAAGCAGTTGATCGAGGAGGAGCGCCTGGTCCCCGGCCTCGACCCCTTCGGCGAAGGCGAGGGGGAGAAGAGAGTGCTCGACAGAGCCGTGGGGCAGATCTCGTTCAGGTATCTCGAGCCGGGAGGCGGAGCCTGGGCCGAGAAATGGGAGCCGCGGGCGGTGCCCCCTCCCACGACGAGGGCAGACGCCAGGCCGCCCAGGCTCCCCGGCGCCGTTGAGATCAAGCTGGCGCTCACCACTGTCAAGGAGGGAAAGGAAGAATTGATCGAGCTGCCTCCCCGCGTGGTCCCAGTCGCCGCCGAGGAGAGGCGATGAGCCCGCTCAGGTTCGCGAGGGACGAGCGGGGGGTCGCGCTCCTCGCCGTCCTCCTCGTCCTCCTCTTCCTCACCATCCTCGGGCTCGACTTCGCATTCTCAGTCAGGATGGAGGCCCAGGCGGCCCTCAACTTCAAGGAGGAGACCCAGAGCTACTTCCTCGCCATGGCCGGGATCCAGCGGGCGATCGGGGAAATCATGGGGGCGTGGGAGGTCAACTACCTGGGAGCCGGCGGCGAGCCGGTCTTCGCCCGCAGGGCCGACTTCGCGGGGACCCCTGACGCCAAGCCCCCCGAGGCGCCGCAGCGAAAAGATCTTCCTCTCGGAGCGGGAAGTGTGAGTTACTATATCGAAGATGAAGAGGCCAAGCTCGACGTGAACCGGGCGAGCCGGGAGGCGCTTGTGGCGGTTCTGGAGGCCGCGGGGATGAGCGCAGGCACTCCCCGCGACACCGTCGCCGACTCCATTCTCGACTGGATCGATTCCGACATCCTCCATCGCCTGAACGGCGCTGAGAGCGACTACTACCGGACCCTCCCCCACCCGTACCTGGCGAAGAACGGTCCGATAGAACTGATAGAAGAGCTTCTACTCGTAAAGGGTGTGACCCCCGAGCTTTTCTACGGGAAGGAATCCGGCCGGGGGCTGACGGCCTTCCTCACAGCCACTCACGCGGGACGCGCCAACCTCAACACGGCCTCAGAGCCGGCCCTCAGGGCCGCCTTCGGGGCCAATGCCGACTACGTCCTCAATCGCCGCTCCACCCAGCCGTTCCTCGACGACCAGATGGAAGGAGTCGTCCGCTCCTCCACCTTCACGATCCGGGCCGTCGGGCGCCTCACCGGAAGCAAGGTGAGCCGGCAGATCCGGGCCGTCGTCAGGAAGGAAGGTATGGGCGCCACCGCCCGCCTCACCTTCCTTTCGTGGAACGACAACGCTCCGGCCAGAGAGCGCCGGCAGGCGGGAGGAGCGAAGCCGTGAGGCGCCGTCAGAGCCTCGGCATCGACCTCCACTCAGAGTCGGTCAGTCTCGTCCTCCTCAGAAGGGAATGGAAGCGAGTCAGTCTGGCGGCCCACGCCGTCATTCCGCGGCGAGAGGGAGAGGACCCGGACGAGGCCGTGGTCCAGGAGATAGCCAGGCTCGTTCCCCCCAAAGCCAGGCGCTCAACGCGGGTTTCGCTGGGATTTCCCCGCGATGCCGCCGTGGCGAGCCGCCTCGACCTCCCGCCGGTCTCGGTTGAGCGGCTCACCCAGCTCCTGAGATTCGAGTTGGACCGCCACCTCCCGGTCTCTCCTGAAAGCTTCCGCTGCGCCTTCAGGGTCCAGCAAAGGGCAGCCGATCGGACCAGCGGATTCCTGGTGGCGCTGCCTCTCTCCGCCATGGAGCGCGCGCTGGGCGTGCTGAGCCGGGCGGGGCTCAGCCCCGCGGTTATCGATCTCTCCCCATTCCCTCTCCTGACCCATCTCCAGCGACGCGATGCGCTCCTCCTCTCACTGGGAGGGAAGACGGCAGACCTTTTCTCGATCTCGGGGGGCAATATTGATCGCTGGCAGCCGATCACTCTGGAAAGCGAGGGGGACCGCCTTGCTCCGGTTCGAACCGCCATACCACACCCCGAGGACGAGACTCCTCTCCCGCTTCTCGTCCAGGGCTCGATCAGCGACAAAGAGTTGACGGCGCTCGCCGAG
>CAZXPE010000138.1:0-5941 GCA_964642915.1 uncultured bacterium
CTCAACCCTCCTCGCGTTCTCAGCGATTGCGACGCGGATCATCCCACCCGTCGACGCCGCCGCTGGCGCAGCGAGGAACGCGATCAGGATCAGAACGAGAGCGGTCAGCGCCGCCCGAGGAAGGAAAATATGAGAGTGAGGATGATGGAGATAAAGATGGAGGTCGCGAGGGGGAAATAGAACTTCCAGTTGCCCCGCTCGATCACGATGTCTCCCGGCAGTCGTCCGATCCACGGCACCTTTCCTGAGAGATTCCCCAAGAGCCACAGGGCTCCTCCCAGTAGGAGTAGCACGGCACCCACCCCAAAAAGAAATTTTCCGATACCGCCAAGCTCTGACATCGGCCGCCTCAGAGCGAAAGTTGCTCCGCCCCCGCCTGGCCGCTCCTGGAGGGGCCCGCCGGGACTGGAAGCCCCAGGTGAGCATACGCCTGTGGGGTCACACGCCGGCCGTTGGGGCTCCGCACTAGAAAGCCGATCTTCAGAAGATACGGCTCCACCATCTCGGCCAGCGTTTCTGCCTCGTCGTTGATCGTAGCCGCCACGGCTTCGATCCCCACTGGGCCCCCGCCGTACTGCTCGATGATCGCCGAGAGGAAGCGCCGGTCAAGCTTGTCGAGCCCCCTCGTGTCCACCCCTTCCTTGTTTAGGGCGTCACGCGCCACGTCCAGGGTGATAACCCCGTTTCCCTTCACCTGGGCGTAGTCCCTGACGCGGCGGAGGAGGCGGTTGGCGATCCTGGGAGTCCCTCTGGAGCGCACGGCTATTTCCCCGGCGCCTGGCTGCTCGATTGGGGCTCCGAGGATCGAGGCGGAGCGGATGATGATCCGGCAGAGATCCTCGTCTGAGTAGAAGTCCAGGTGGTGGAAGATCCCGAAGCGCTCGCGCAGAGGAGAGGAGAGCATCCCAGGGCGGGTCGTGGCCCCCACGAGAGTGAAGGGGCGGAGGGGGATCCGCATCGTCCTGGCGTGGAGCCCCTTGTCCATGATGAAGTTGACGGCAAAGTCCTCCATGGCCGGGTAGAGCAATTCCTCCACCACCCGCGGCAGCCTGTGGATCTCGTCGATGAAGAAGACGTCGCGCTCGGTCAGGTTGGTGAGGATCCCCATCAGGTCCGCGCCGCGCTCAAGAGCGGGTCCCGAGGAGGCAACGATCTGGGTCCCCATCTCGTTGGCCAGGATGTAGGCGAGGGTCGTCTTCCCCAGCCCGGGCGGGCCGTACAGGAGGACGTGATCGATCCCCTCACCGCGCTGCTTCGCCGCCTCCACAGAGACGCGCAGGCTCTCCACAGCCTCGCGCTGCCCCACGTACTCGTCGAGGCGCTGAGGGCGGAGCTGGCGCTCCACCTGCGCCTCTTCAGGCAAGGCCGTTCGGCTCAGGATCTTCGCTTCGTCCATCACTCCGTCTCCCTCTACCGATCCACGGCTTTGCATTGTAGTCGCTTTCGGACCCTCAGGGAAGTGGCCTTGACAGCCGCGACCCGCCGCTGGTAGCGTTCAGCGCATGAGCCGGCAGATCAATCCCGTCAATCCCCCAACGCTGTTCAAGCCGGTCGGCTTCTCCCATGGCTTCAAGGCCAGAGGCGGCCGCCTCCTCTTCATGGCCGGTCAGGTCGCGCGCGACAGGGACGGCAACGTCATCGGCGGGGGCGACCTGGTCGCTCAGTTCCGCCAGGTCTGCGAGAACATGAAGGCGCTCCTCGACACGGCCGGCGGTCAGATGACAGACGTCGTGAAGCTCACGATCTACGTCCTCGACGTCAACGACTACAAGAGCAAGGGGAAGGCGATCGGCGGCGTCTACCGCGAATACTTCGGCAAGCACTTCCCCGCGATGACGCTCGTGGGCGTTCGGGACCTCTACGACGCGGCCGAAGGGTGCCTGATCGAGATCGAGGGGATCGCTGTCCTGCCCTGACCCCCGACGCTATCAGGAGCGCGCAAGGCGGAGCAGTTCCCGAACGAGCTTTTCGATCCCCTCAGCCGCCTCGGAAATCCGGTTGGCCAGCATATAGGCGGGGGTAGTGACGAGCTTGTGCTGAGCGTCCACCACAAACTCCCTCACCGGGCAGGCTTCGTGCTTGGCCCCCATCTTCTCCAGCGCGGCCGCAGTCTCAGCGTCAGTCCCGATCGTCAGCTTCGGTCCTCGATCTCCCAGAGATCTGGAAAGGATCGCGGGGGCGATGCAAATGGCCCCGACCGGCTTCCGGGCCTGGAACATCTCGCTGACAATCCGCGCCACCTCGGGGTGGACGGAGCAGTCGGCCCCTTTCACGGCGAAGTCGCAGAGGTTCTTGGCGGCGCCGTATCCTCCCGGGAGGATGAGGGCGTCGAGATCCGCCGCGCGGGCCCGGGCCAGGTCCTGGATCTTCCCCCTGGCGATCCGGGCCGACTCGACCAGGACGTTCCGTCGCTCCCCGGGCGCCGGCTGCCCCGTGAGATGGTTGACAACGTGCATCTGATCGACATCGGGGGCGAAGCAGACCGCCTCGGCGCCGGCCCGGTCGAGGGCAAGGAGCGTTAGCACCGACTCGTGGATCTCAGCGCCGTCAAGAAAACCGCATCCTGAGAGAACAACCCCAATTTTCATGGCAAACCTCCTTGCTCAGAGCGAAAGCCGGGTCCATGGCCTTGTAGCTCTCACGGCGCTGCGCCTCCACCGGATCCAGTATGCCGGACGGGCGGCGGCGGGAGCCGAAGACCCAGAGCGCAGGCAGTTCAGGACGAGGCCTCATGATCCCATATTAGCTGTTTTCACTCAGGATGACATGGGGAGTCCAGGCCTTATCAGCCATCCCCCGGAGCGCCTCGTCGCGGAGATGCCCGGCGCCCTCCTTGGAGATGCTTGACTATTACAGATTTTGTGATAAATTGTTTCGTGCCATGAACTCTAATGAGCTAAAGTCGGGGCGTTTGGCTAAGGGACTGAGCCAGGTGAAGGCAGCCACTCGCCTAGGCGTTTCGCAGCCTTACCTTGCCATGCTCGAGAGCGGCAGACGGCGACTTACACCCGAATTCGCTCGACGTGCGATGAAGGTCTATGACCTGCCCCCAACAGTACTTCCGCCTTCGGGATTACTCTCTCGCCACCGAACGGATGCTGAGGCCTTGGCAAATGATCTTGCCGCGTTGGGCTACCCTGGGTTCGCCTATCTGCGTCGGCGGAACTGGAAGCCTAAGAACCCCGGCGACGTTCTGCTAGCAGCCCTGAGTCAGGATGATCTGGAAGCTCGCCTTGTCGAGGCGCTCCCCTGGCTTGTGCTGAGGTACTGGACTCTTGACCGGAAATGGCTGGTGCGGGAAGCGAAGCTATGCGACCTACAGAATCGCTTGGGCTTCGTAGTCAGCCTAGCGCGCCGCCTCGCCGAGCGCGCAGGAGACGCGCAGAAGGCTCGGGCGTTGAACGACCTTGAAACGGAACTCGAGCGAAGCCGTCTTGCTCGTGAAGACACGTTGTGCAAGGCATCGCTACCCGAGCCAGAGCGGCGCTGGCTAGTGGAACACCGGCCCGAAGAGGCAAAGCACTGGAACATTCTGGCGGACTGGACAGTAGATGCTCTTCGCTACTTCGCCTGAGCTGCGATCACCCTGGCGGGAGTTTCTTTCGGAAGTGGACCGTCGGCTGCCGGGACCGGTTGAGCTTCACTGTCTCGGAGGCTTCGTCGCCGCGATGCTTTATCGCCTCGATCGCCCGACCAGTGACTTGGACTACATTGAGATCGTTTCTCGTGACGCAGTGCAACTTCTCGAAGAGATGGCTGGGCGAGAATCCCAACTTGCCAAGAAATATCGTTTGTACTTTCAGCACGTCGCCGTGGCCAGCCTTCCCGAATCGTATGACGAACGCCTCACAGAGCTCTTTCCGGGTCGATTTCGAAATCTCCGGCTGTTTGCGCTCGATCCTCACGACTTGGCGTTGTCTAAGCTAACCCGAAACAGCCCTGTCGATCGTGAGGACGTGGCTCACCTGGCCAAGACAGTACCACTAGATCCGGCTCTACTCCGAACCCGCTACCAGCAAGAGCTCCGACCAATCGTGATTGGCGAACCCGAGAAGCACGATCGGACGCTGGAAATGTGGATCGAGTCTTACTTTCCTTCACGAACGTGACCGGTCCGCAGCTTCCCCGGCGTCCAAGAAAAGGTACCGAGATCGGTCTGTTCCAAGCGTTAATGATGCCTATGCTCGCTGGCGGCGACCCGATCCTCGCGGGTCCTGAGTTCGGGGTCCGGTGGCAACATTCACGGCCTCATCAGCCGGGGCGAGTCGAGCGTCAGACGGTCCAGAGCTCGGAGAACTGGGCGGCCAGCCACTTGGCGAGGGCGGCATTCACGGCGACGGGCTTCTCCTGCGCCATCCAGTGCCCGGACGGAACGGTCACCTCGGTCAGGTTCCTGCAATCCTGTCGCATGGGTTCCGCGAGCCGGGACACGACGGTTTCGCACGTGTAATCGTACTCCCCGTGCAGGAACAGGACCGGCATGAGCAGCGTGCCGCCGTTCACGGCTTTGGTGGCGAATTCGAGGTTGCGTCCGTGGTTCATGTACCAGGAATCCGGCCCGAAGAATCCGTTGCCTTCGAGTGCCGCGACGTATCGGTGAAGATCCTCCTCCGTCAGCACGTCGGTGTCCATCGGCACGTCGGGCGCCTGACCGGCTCCGCCGAACCAGCCGCCGTCGTGACGCACCTGCGCGGTGCGTGACGGCTTGCCCTTGCCGCTGGGGTTCCCTTTCCGGAACAGCGCCTTGACGGTGTTGCGGACATTGGCCTCGAACGCCGCACGCGCCTTCTCGAAGTTCTCCTCGTAGAAGAGCTGATATTCCCACTGCCCCGCCGGATATCGCGCCTGCGGATAGACGGAGCGGTCGACCAAGGGCAGGAGGGTACGCGGCGCAAAGCCTTTTGCGAAATAGGGCACACAGAGATTGGCCACGCCGAAGCATCTCTCGGGATGATGGCTCGCCAGGCTCCAGACAACCGGGCTGCCCCAGTCATGACCGACCCATACCGCCTTCTCCCGGCCCAGCGCATCGAGCAGTTCGATCATGTCCGTGACGGTGTGCTCCAGCGCGTAGTCCTCGTGGCGTGCATACACGCTCGATCGGCCGTACCCCCGCATATCCGGCGCGACGGTGCGGAACCCGAGACCGGCAAAGCAGGGTAGCTGATGCCGCCAACTGATCGAGAGCTCCGGCCAGCCGTGCACGAACACGATGAGGGGCGCATCCTCGGCACCGCAGGCAAGGTAGAATATCCTGTGTCTGGCGGTCTTCACGATGTTCTCGATCACGGGGAACGTCATGACCTTGATCCTTTCAGTGAAGGTGGGTCACCCGTGAACTCTCGGCCTCCGTAGATCACCGTGGTCTGGGAGTTTCCGGCCGCTCGGTCGGCGCTCCATAAACCAGGCTAGGGCTTACGCCCCCGGTAGATCTCGTCGAAGAGCTGCTCAGGGGTTTCGATCCCGGGCTTCCGCCGGAGGGCGTCGCTGATCAGTTGGGCCGCCTCGCTCGGGCGGTGGCCGAGCTGCTTGACCAGCACCTCCCAGACCATGCTCCTGAGCCCCTCGTCCGCGGCCGGTAGCTGAGGGGGAGGGCCGGGCTTCTCGGCCTCGGGCTCCTTCATGAGGGCGAACTTGGCGACCTTTGATTGTAGCTGGGCGACGATGTTCTTAGCCTTCTGAGGCCCGATCCCCGGCAGCCGCCTGAGGTACTGCTCGTCCTGCCGAGCGATGGCGGCGGCCAGATCGCCGACCGGCACTGCCAGGCAGCGCGCCGCGACCAGCGGCCCCACGTCCTTCACCGTAATGAGCTTCTCGAAGAACTCCTTCTCCAGCTCGCTCAGAAACCCGATCAGGACCGGCCGCGGCTGGTCGCGGGTCGCGTGGTAGTAGATCACCAGCGGGATCTCGCCGACGTCGGCGCCGTCCCCCGCCACCGTCT
>CAZXPE010000139.1:0-578 GCA_964642915.1 uncultured bacterium
GCGCTCCACCGGCGTCCGTACCCCGAGATTCAAAAGGAGATCAAGCAGCGTCTCAAGCAGAAGAAGGCGACCCAGCCGCTGGCGCTGGCCTCGGCGGGGTGCGTGTGGAAGAACCCGCCGGGCGAAGCTGCGGGCCGCCTGATCGAGAAGGCCGGGCTCAAGGGGAAGCGGATCAACGGCGCCGAGATCTCCACCAAGCACGCCAACTTTATCGTGAACCGTGGCGGGACCTCGGCGTCAGACATCCTTGCGCTGATGCGGATGGCCCAGGAGCGCGTGGAGGCCCACTTCGGGATCCGGCTGGAGCCTGAAATCCGCATCATCGGAGAGTGATGCCGCGATCGGGAATCCTGCTGCCGCGGTCCGCGGGGGCCACGCTCCTCGGAGATATGGCCGGGAGGGGGCCTTTCATCACCAACCAACGGATCAAAGGCCGCCTCCGGCGCCGGGCCGCGGGCTTGCTCTCTGTCGCGGCAAAGCTTCTCCTCCCGGCGCTCTGCCTGGCGGCGCTCGCAGCAGCCGCGGCAGCAGGAGCCCGCTGGATCTTCACCTCTCCCCGCTTCGCCGTGGGGACAGTG
>CAZXPE010000139.1:588-5863 GCA_964642915.1 uncultured bacterium
GGCGAGCCGCCTCTCTGACGACGAGCTGCTGGACGCCGCAGCGATCCGGCCGGGAATGAACCTTTTCGCCTTTGACCCAGAGGCTGTCGCCTCCCGTCTCGAATCGCTTCCCGGGGTGAGCCGCGCCAGCGTGATCCGCTCGCTCCCCAACCGAGTGGCGCTGGTGGTGGAAGAGCGGCGGCCGTTCGCTCTGGCCCATGTTGATAAGGGGCAGCTCTATTGGATGGACGAGGAAGGAGTGCCGTTCGCACCGGAGCCGCGTGCCGTGGCGCCGGAGATGCCGGTAATCAGCGGCCTCACCGCCGATGAGCTGGCGTTTCCAAGCGGCGCTCCCTCAAGAAAAACGCTCGACGCGGTGGTCCTTCTCAGGACCCTTCTCCGCTCAGGGAGCGGGCTCAGCAAGGAGATCTCAGAGATCGACGTGGGGCGGCCCGAGGGGCTCGTGCTCTACACGGTGGATGGAGTGGAGGTGATGCTCGGCAGAGAGTGGAGGGAAGCCGAGCTTGCCCGGCTGGAGGGAGTGCTGGCCGAAGCCGCCTTGAGAAAAGAGCAGGTCGCGTCTATCGATCTTCGCTTCAGGGACCTGGTTGTCTTTACACCGAAGGCAAGGGAGGAGGGGCGTGGGCAAAGGTAAAGGGCAGACGATGATCGCCGGACTCGACGTGGGGACGACGAAGATCTGCGCCGCCATCGCCGAGCGTTCGCCCATCGGGGGCCTGGATATCATCGGGATCGGGACGAGCCCATCCCGCGGCCTCCGAAAGGGAGTCGTGGTCAACATCGACTCGACGGTGGAGGCGATCAAGAAGGCCGTCGCGGACGCTGAACAGATGGCCGGAGTGGAAGTGGACTCGGTCTACGCAGGGGTGGCGGGGGGGCACATCAAGGGCCTCAACAGCCGCGGAGTCGTGGCGGTTTCAGGCAAAGGAAAGGAGGTCGATCAGGCCGACATCGACAGGGCCATCGAGGCGGCGCGCGCCATCAACCTTCCCCAGGACCGCGAGATCATCCACGTCCTCCCCCAGAGCTTTGTCGTTGACGACCAGGACGGCGTCAGGGAGCCGCTTGGGATGAGCGGCGTGCGCATGGAGGTCGAGGTCCACCTGGTGACCGGAGCTGTGACCTCTGTACAGAACGTGGTGAAGAGCGTCAACCGGGCGGGCCTGGCAGTGAGGGACATCGTCCTCGAGCCGCTTGCCTCAGCGGAGGCGGTGCTCACCCCGGAAGAGAAGGAGCTGGGGGTGATTCTCATTGACATGGGGGGCGGCACGACAGATGTTGCCCTCTTCAGGGATGGAGCCATCTGGCACACGGGGATTCTGGCCCTGGGGGGAGACCACGTCACCAATGACATCGCCGTGGGGCTCCGCACCCCGACCGCTGAAGCCGAGGATCTCAAGAAACGGTATGGCTGCGCCCTGACTTCCCTGGTCAGGGAGGACGAAACCATACAGGTGGCTTCGGTGGGAGGGAGGAAACCGAGGGTCCTCTCCCGACAGCTCCTATCCGAAATCATCCAGCCGCGGGTTGAGGAGATCTTCACTCTGGTGGCCCGGGAGGTCGGGAAGGCCGGGCTTCAGGACGTAGCCACTGCCGGAGTCGTGGTGACGGGAGGCGCGGCGATCCTGGAAGGGGTGCCCGAGCTGGCCGAGCGGGTCTTCGACCTGCCTGTAAGGAGAGGCATCCCCGACGGCGTGGGAGGTTTGGCCGACGTGGTGAAGAGTCCCATCTATGCCACAGGGGTCGGTCTAGTGCTGTACGGATTTCGGTCAGGAGGGAGCGCCGTCTCGCTGGACGGTTCTAACGGGCGCCTCCTCCAGCGGATCTCGCGCAGAATGAAGGGATGGTTCGGTGAGATCTTTTAAGGGGGGAAAGGAAACGGGGAGACAGGGAGAGTTTTCCCTGAATCTCCCACCGGGACAGGCCGGGAAATCGCGGGCACGGAGGGAGGAGGCGATGGAGGAATCGCGGACTCGACGACCACTCTTCCAACTGGATGAGGATACGAATGGGGAATGCGGAATGCGGAATGTGGAATCCAAAGCCGGAAGGCAGAGGGCGCGGGAGGGCGCCAAGATCAAGGTGATCGGTCTGGGGGGCGGCGGCAGCAACGCCGTGAACCGGATGATGGACTCTCCGTTCACGGGGGTCGAGTTCATCGTCGCCAACACCGACAACCAGGCGCTCAGGGCTTCGCCGGTCCCGGTGAAGCTTCAGCTCGGCTCCAAGCTAACGGGGGGGCTCGGGGCCGGCTCCAACCCTGAGATCGGGAAGGACGCTGCCCAGGAGGACAGAGAGACGATAGCCAGGGCTCTCGCGGGAGCCGATATGGTCTTCGTGACAGCGGGGCTCGGCGGCGGAACGGGAACGGGGGCCGCTCCTGTCGTCGCGTCAGTGGCGAAGGAGCTGGGGGCGCTGACGGTGGCAGTGGTGACCAAGCCGTTTGTCTTCGAGGGGCGAAAACGCTCCCAGCAGGCTGAAGCGGGATTGACTGAGCTCCGGGAGGTTGTTGACACTCTCATAGCGATCCCGAACCAGCGGCTCCTCTCTGTGGTGGAGCGCGGGACGCCGCTTCGCGAGGCCTTCAAGGTCGCTGATTCCGTCCTCCACCAAGCGGTGCAGGGGATCTCAGACTTGATTCTCGTCCCGGGCCTCGTCAATTTGGACTTCGCCGATGTCCGCGTCATCATGTCTGGAATGGGAATGGCGCTGATGGGGACCGGCGTAGGCAAAGGCGAGCACAGGGCGATAGACGCCGCCCAGAAGGCCGTGGCCAGCCCTCTCCTTGATGAGACCTCCATCGAGGGGGCGCGCGGGATCCTGATTAACTTCACCGGGGGTCCGGACCTCTCCATCCACGAGATAGAGGAGGCGGCGAGGATCGTTCACGAGGCGGCGCACGAGGAGGCCAATATCATCTTCGGTGCCGTCATCGACGACAAGCTCCAGGACGAGGTCAGGATAACGGTGATCGCCACAGGGTTCAGCGAGAGGAAGGAAGCGACGGTGCCAAGCGGGAAGGTCGTTGACCTGTCAAAGAGTTCCCGCTCCACTTCGGCGGTCAGAGACTGGCGGCGCCGAGCGGGCGCCTATGCCGAAGGCGCGGGTGCGGTGAGGGGCGAGGGGCAGGAGGTCATCGAGGACGATCTGGATGTGCCGGCGTTTCTCCGTCGCCAAGCGGATTGATCTGCGTGCCTGATGTCAGGCTTCACGGAGATCCTCCGACCCATTTGACTTTCCCCGCCCTGGAAGAGCTGGGCCTCTCCCACGCTGTCACCACGCGGCACTGCCCCGGCATCACCCCTTCTTCCGATCCCGCGTCACCATTCGGCTCTGATTCTCACGCCCTCTTCGCACCGCTGGGACTGGATCTATCCCGGACCTCCTATCTCAGCCAGGTCCATGGGAGCGATGCGGTCCGGGTGGATGGTCGCGGGGGTGGCCTTGCCGGCGCCGGTGACATTCTCGTCACCCGGAGACCGGGGCTTCCCCTCTCGGTCTTTACCGCCGACTGTCTCGGGATCATCCTCTTCGAACCCGGAAGCCGGCTCCTGGCCGTGGCGCACGTTGGGTGGCGCGGCACGGTAAAGGGAGCGGCGGAGTCGGCTGTCGCAGCGCTGGCCCGTGAAGGGGCGCTGCCGGATGAGATCATCGTAGCGATAGCGCCGTCAATCGGGCCTTGTTGCTACGAGGTGGGCCCCCCGGTCATCGAAGCTCTCCGCTCCGCTCGCACCGCTGAGTGGGAGCTGTGGGTCACAGCACGAAGTGGAGAGAAGTGGACGCTAGATCTCTGGAGGGCCAACGAGTCCCAGTTGATGGCGGCGGGAGTGCCGCCTGAGCGCATCGTCAACCCCCGACTCTGCACCGCCTGCCATTTGAGCCTCTTCTTTTCCTATAGGAAGGAGAGAAGCCGGGGGCGCCTTGTCACAGTAGCATCCCTTCCTGCCGCGGGGTGACCCGGGCGACGTTTCCCTTGACAACTCCCCATTAAGGTCTACCCTCTAGCCCGTTACCGAAGGAGGGGACAAACCATGGCGAAGAGTCACATCAGGGCGGCAGCGATCCAGGCGAGCCCGATCTTCCTCGACAAGAAGGCGACTATCGAGAAGTACTGCGCTCTGATCGAGGAGGCAGGAAGAGAGGGCGCCGACTTCATCGTGACTCCTGAGACCGGGATCCCCGGCTACCCCTACTGGCGTGGGAGCTTCGGCTACACGGATCCCGAGAGCGCAGCGCTCTGGCGGGAAGCGGTCATCCACTACTACGAGCAGTCGCTTCACGTCGAGCGAGACACGCGATCCCTCTGTCTCGCTGCCCGGAGCGCCAACGCCCACTGCGTCATAGGGTGCTCGGAGCAGGACGACCGGCCGGGGAGCCGGACCCTCTTTAACACAATGCTGTTCATCGGCCGTGACGGCCGACTCCTCGGCAGGCATCGGAAGCTGATCCCCACCCACCAGGAACGCATCTTCTGGGGGATGGGAGACGCCTCCGACCTCAGGGTTTTCGAGACCGACATTGGCAGGATCGGCGGCCTGATCTGCTTTGAGAACCACGTCACACTTTTCAAGGCCGCCATGGCGGTGAAGGGGGAGGAGATCCACGCCTGCAACTGGCCCGGCTACTGGACCTATGCCGGAGAGCGGCGGAACGTCCGCGACATGTCGGGGGCCACCGGCCCATTTCATCTCTGCGACCAGGACTCGGCGGTCCGCGAGTACGCGTTCGAGACCCAGACTTTCGTGGTGGCGGCGAGCCTCATCCAGCCTCCCGAGACAGTTCCGGAGAGCTTTCCGTTCAAGGCCAGGGCCAACTTCAGATGGGCCATCGGGGGCTCCTGCATCGTGAACCCGTTCGGGATGTACCTCGTCGAGCCCGTGATCGGGAAGGAGACGATCATCTACGCCGATCTCGACTTGAACGACCGGACAGTGGCCAAGAACGTCTTCGACTGTATGGGCCATTACGCCCGCTGGGATGTCGTCTCGCTGAACCTCAGGGAAGAGAAGTGGTCGCCCACGGGCGACCGGCCGGAGCTGAGCCAAAGGAACTTATCGCGTGAGGCTGTCGAAAAGCTCGCCCGGGAGCACAAGCTCCCGCCCGACACGGTGGAGGCGATCCTCAGGGAATCTGCATCCCCCTCCCTCTCCGATCTCCACTGAATCTGTAGCCGCTTCCGGGATGGCCAGCTCCAAATCTTCCCCGTGGAGAAGCTCCGCCTCCAGGGAAACGGTTTGCCCCTCCTGGCGGGAGGTTCGGCCCCGGAGGCCACCAT
>CAZXPE010000140.1:0-5849 GCA_964642915.1 uncultured bacterium
AGCCACCCCGTGAGCGTTTCCACCTGCGCGAGCGCCAGCGCGACGGGCTGACCTACTGGGAGTTCCGCCCCTGAGTGCGGTCGGCGAGGAATGCTTACTGGGTCTGGAAGAAGTCGTAGGTGAGGGCCCAGAGCTGGAGCAGCTCCCGGGTTGTTTCCCCCCACCCTGAGCGGACGTGGTTGGGCTCAACGTGGGCGATGGCTCCCAGGATCACGAGCCTGGTGGGGACGCTTCCGCGCGCCGCCTCAGCCAATCTGAGGCTCTCGGTGAACGGCACCGCCGGATCATCCCGGCCGTGGACCAGAAAGAGCCGCCCCCGGAGCTTGCTGATGACCCGCTCAGGTGAGAGGGCGTCTATCAATGACCAAAGCTCAGGGGTGAGATCCTGAAGGAGCGTTTCGACGCGAGCGGGTTCCCGGTTCTCGACGAGCCGAACTACGGCGGCGCCCTCCGAGGAAAGCCCGCCGGGAGGGGGCGAACCGGGGTGCTGAAGCCACTGGCTGAGGAGCCGGCGATCCGTCGGGCTCTTGAGAAGGTCCAGGTTCTCTCTGAGAAAGATGTAGGCCGCCTCCTTGAACGGCTGAACCCGCCCTTCCACCTCACCATAGCGGTAGACGCCGGTCAGGAAGAAGCGGAAGAGCTCCACCGCTGACGCATACCCTCCGAGAGTGAGGGTGGCCGTGACGCGCAGCGCCACCCGTTGGTCGGCGGCGGCGAGGAGTGCCGGGCCGGCGCCGACGCTTACCCCCAGAAGCGCGACCCCTCTGTGCCCTTCCCTCGCCATCGCCTCGACGGCCTGGACGACCGGCTCGGCGTCCTCGGGGCGGAGTCTCATGCGGGTCAGACCGGGAAGTGTGGGGACCAGCACCGTGCCGCCTCGCCGGGCCAGAAGGCGCGCCGCAGTTTTAAGCTGCGGGTGGTCTTTTCCCTCAGGGGAGAGCCCGTGGACGACGATCAGTGGAGTGGAAGAGCGTAAGGCTCGCCCTTCGTAGAGGTCTGCGGGAATGGTTCGGTCTCCCACCTTCAAGGGAAACGGGCGCGCCGTCGGCTCGATGGTGATAAGGGAGAGGAGAGGCCACCGCCCCTCCGAGAGAAATTCGGCCAGGAAGGCTGTGTGGATGAGCGCGTCCCACCCGGCGATGAGCGTTAGGAGAACAGCGGCCAGGAGCAGGATCCAGAAGAGGGCTTTTCTTATTTGCGGTTCACGCAGGTCAACAGTCGCCACCCGTCGAAGAGGTTCACCTTGGTGACAGCGTCAGGGAAGAGCCCCACATGTGAGAGGAGGGGCTCCAGCGGGAGGTTGGACTTCCAGCCCAGGCGGGCGCAGAGGGGAGCCATGAGGTCTTCCAGGGCTCCGACCAATCGCCGTTCACTCCTGAAGTGGTTGAGGATCACTATGATCCCGTCAGGCTTGACGACACGGCGCATCTCCCTGAGCACGCCGACCGGATCGGGAACAGCGCTGATCACGTAGGTGGCCACCGCCCGGTCGAACTCGTTGTCGCCGAAGTCCATGGCCCCGGCGTCCATCACTTTGAGGATGGCGTTCCCGAGCCTGAGCTCCTCAACTTTGGCCTGGGCCTTCTCCAGCATCTCTTCAGAGAGGTCGATTCCTGTGAGCCGGCAGTCAGGCGGGTAGAGGGGGAGGTTCAGGCCGGTGCCGATCCCCACTTCCAGGACGCGGTCGTCCTTCCGGATGCCGAGGCTTGAGATGGCGGCCTGGCGTCCTGGGTGGAAGATCCAATCGAAGACGAAATCGTAGGCGGGGGCGTAGAGCCTGTAAGCCCGCTCGACCTGCCTCTTTTCAAGCGCTGCGTCCAACGAGAGGCCCTCCTTCGATCCCACAGTGAGGCTCCGGCCCGGCGCTCGTAATTTTACATACCGCGGGGTGACTTGCAAGTGGTTTCTTGGCCCCGTAATTACAGCAGGAATTTGATTAGCAGGGTGGCAAGCCCTAAGAATGAAAAGAAGCCGAAGACGTCGGTAAACGTGGTGATGATGACGCTCGACGCGATGGCTGGATCCGCCCTGAACGTCTTGAGGGCGAGGGGAATCAGGGTGCCGACAGTGGCCGCCACCACCATGTTGAAGACGAGGGCGACCCCGAGGATCACGCTCAGGAGGAGCTGCCCCTTCCAGAGGTAGGCGATGGCCGCCATCACAGCGCCGTTGGCTGCCCCCGTGGCAAGCCCGAGGATAAGCTCCTTCCTGAGCACTCGCCAGACGTGGGCCGTGGTCATGTCCCCGAGGGCGAGCCCCCGGATCACCACGGTGGCGGTCTGGGTGGTGCCGATTCCTCCCATGGAGGCTACGATGGGCATGAAGACGGCCAGGGTGGCCAGCGTCCTGATGGATTCCTCGAAGAGACCGATCACCGAGGCCGCCAGGATGGCCGTGGCGAGGTTGATGAGCCGCCAGACGAGCCGCTTGGTGAACACAGCCGCTGGCGGGTCGAACACGGTCTCGTCCCCCGCGGCGCCGCCGAGCCGCTGGATGTCCTCAGTCGCCTCCTCGTGGATGACGTCGATCACGTCATCAACCGTGATGGTTCCGAGGAGGCGGCGGTCGCCGCTCACCACCGGGATTGCCAGGAGGTTGTATTTCGTCACCATCCGGGCGACCTCCTCCTGGTCGGTTTCAGGGGTGACGCTCACCACGTCCTCCTGGCGGATCAACCTGATGGGGGTCGCAGGGTCAGCCGTGATCAGGCGGCGCAATGGGACGACGCCGACCAGGTGGTCGTGGTCGTCCACCACGTAGAGGTAGAACGCCTGCTCGGTGGAGACCGACTTCCTGATGTGGTCAAGGGCCTGGCCCACGCTCATCTCCTCGCGGACCGCCACGAAGTCAGGGGACATGATGCGGCCGGCGGTCTTCTCCCCGTACTCTAAAAGCTCCTGGACCTCCTCGGACTGCTCCTCCTGCATGAGGTCAAGGATCTTCTCGGCCTCTGCTTCAGGCAGATCGCCCACCACCTCGGCGGCGTTGTCGGCGGGCATCCGGTCGAGGATGCCTGAAAGCTCGGCCTCGTCGAGGGCGCGCACCAGCTCCAGCAGGGTCTGGTCGTCCATCTCGTGGAGGACCGAACCGGCCTGCTCTCGGCTGAGCATGCGGAACACAGTCGTCTGGTGGGCCATGGGCAGCTCGCGGAGCATGCGGGCCACGTCAGCGTGGTGGGCCTCCTCCAGGAGCTGGGAGAGCCGCTCCTGGCGGTCTCCTTCCTCAAGGAGGTCCCTGACGGTATCGGTGAGGCGGGCGGTGTCTTCCATCTTCAGGCCCGCGGCGGGGCAGGTTCCCCGGCCCGGAACTTGGCCTCGAGCTGCCTGATCCTCGAGCGGAGCTTCCAGCGCTGAACGAATCCGATCAGGCCGACGAGAACAGCCCCGGCGGCGGCTGAGACCAGGATCACCGCGGCTAGAGGGGCTTCTTTGGTCTCCCAGGCCAGGAAGCTGACCCGAACAGGGGTGGCGTTCTGGAGAGCAAAGACCGCGACAGCCAGCGCGAAGAGAACGACGAGAAGATAGACCAGCGGCATCGGCTTACTCCTCCCCGCCGTTCTTTCCGAGGGCGCGGAGAAACCGCGTGACGATCCCCCTCCGGATGGTCTCGCCGGAAGGTTCTCCGATCTCCCTCGCCCATTCCTTGAGGCGGATCACCGCCTTGGCCATGGCCCGGTGCCCTCCGGCCGAGCCGAGATCGCCGAACGCCGCCCTGACCACTTCGCCCGCGCTCTTCACGTACCCCACGTTTCTCACCGATATGTGCAGCTCTCCGTTCACCACGCCAGAAACCACAGACCAGCCGACCCCTTTCACTTGGAGGCAGAGATCGGCGAACTGGGGGATCAGGTCTCCGGTGGTGACGGGGCCTAGGTGGGAGAATAGAACTCCCTGAAAGATCTGCCGCCGGGCCAGCCCCTCGGCGAAGGTGTCCAGCGCCGACGGGGGAAGCTCGGGCCGCTCGATTCTTCTGAGCAGGTTGTGGTTAGCGAGGAGATAGAGGAACGCGAAAGCATCCATGTCCGCCTTCGTGCCTCCTCTCTCGAGATGGAGGGTGTCGGACTTGATCCCGTAGAGGAGGGCCGTGGCCAGCTTGGGGGAGATCTTCGTCTCGGCGGCCCTCAAATATTCAGTCAGGATGGTGGAAGTGGCGCCGCAGGAGGGGCGGATGTCCTTCAGGAGAGACTTGACTGGACGGCCCTCGGGGTGGTGGTCTATTACCAGGTCCACGGCATCGAACCGCTCCTCGAAAAAGCCGGGCTGAACGTCAACCATGGCCACGCCGTCGTAGGTGTCGAGGGCCCTCTCGTGGATTTCCTCCACCTCGATCTCCAGGATCCTGCACATGGCGGCGTTCTCCGGGCGGGTGATCGTTCCGAATGTGGCTATTGGGGCCCTCGCTTTGCTTCGCCCGAGGAGAGCGCGGAGAGCCAGGGCCGAGGCGATGGCGTCGGGGTCGGGGTCATCCTGGGTCATGATCAGGACGCGCTCCGCCCGCTCAAAATGCGAGCGGATTCGCTCAACCTTGGCCCTCAGGACGGCGCGCTCGATCTCCGGCAGGATGACCCGTTCGGAGAACGCCGATACCGGAAGCATAAGGACGTTGGGGGCGCCGAGATCAATGGGCGCGTCGTCATCCCTCAACACCAGGAGCGGGGCCGAGGGAACGGCGGTCCGGAGGGCTTGAACTACTCCCCTGAGGCGCTGCTTGGGGGCCGAGAGAACAATCGGTTCGACCCCTCCGTTGGACGGGCTCCCCGCTGAGCGGATGGCCCGCCGGTAGAGGGCCGGGTCCTCCAGGTCTCCCGAGATCGCACGGGCGCCGCGGCCTGAGATCCGAGAGCGGAGGCGGGCGTCCTCGACAACGTACAGTAGGGGACTGCCATCGGGGGGCGATCCCCGAAAGAGCCTGAAGAGGAAATCTGAGGGGCAGACCAGAAGACGCCGCATGAGGTTCTACCGTCCGGAGACCCATTGTACTCCAAGGGTCTCAGTCGGGCAAAACCGCCGTGCGCCTTGATTGACTACAGGGCCTTGAAGATGAGCCGGAGTCCCACTGAGGAGAGCGCCAGGGCCAGGAGCCGGATGAGCCCTCCCCCGGTGACCCTGTGGGAGACTGCGGCTCCCGCTTGAGCGCCTGCCAGAGCGCCGGCTCCGAGGGCAGCGAGCCGCGAGAGGTCGGGAGAAAAGTGGCCGCTGACGAGGTGGACTCCGACTCCTCCAACTGAGGCGAGCAGCACCATGAACTGGGAGGTCGCCGTGGCGATGTGCATGGGAAGTCCCAGCACGCGGCCGAGCATGGCGACTTCCAGAGGCCCTCCCCCGATGCCGAGGAGCCCAGAAACCAGTCCGATCCCGGCGCTCATGAGGGCTCCGAGCGCAAGCCCGCGTCGCGTGAACCGGCCCACCCCTCCGCTATTTTCAGATGAGGGTTCCGTATCCGCCTATGAGGAAGCCGAGAAAGAGCAGGGCCAGGGATGGCATCGGTCACTCCTCCTCAATTGTCAACAGGACTCCGTCGAGCTTCTTGATGGTCTCCAGGGCTTCCCGGTAGTAGTGCGATCGAAGAAGACTCATATCCGTGACCAGCCCTCCGCGGAGGAAGTCGCGCCAGTAGAGACTGTCGGCGAGATAGTCCTTCAGATCGCCGAAAGTCCAGACACGCTGCTTGAGGAAGGCATCGCGGAGGATTTTCTCTTCCTCGCTCCTGGGAAGCTGTCCCTGGATCCAGCCCACGCGCTTCTTGAGCGGCGGTTGCCCCGAGATAGCGGCCGTCAGATGGGGTCTCCCGTTCATGTGCGGTTGCCCTGACAGAACTCGAGAGTCGAAAGAATGAATTTCCGCTCCGCC
>CAZXPE010000141.1:0-1585 GCA_964642915.1 uncultured bacterium
TCTCGACACTCTCGCGCGTGTTACCTCGGAGCATCTCAACGCTCAGATCGCCGCAGGGGTGGACGCTGTCCAGCTTTTCGACTCCTGGGTCGGATGCCTCTCTCCCGATGATTACCGGGAATATGTTCTCCCTCATACCAGGACGGCGATCCGGGGAGTGACTCCCGGCGTCCCGGTGATCCACTTCGGGACCGGGACGGCGGGGCTTCTCGAGCTGATGCGCGAGGCGGGCGGTGACGTCATCGGCCTCGACTGGCGGGTTGACCTTGGTGCGGCCTGGGAGCGTGTCGGTCACGACGTCGCGGTTCAGGGGAACCTCGACCCGACAGTTCTTCTGGGAGAGCCCTCGGAGATCCGCCGCCAGGTCAAGGCGATCCTCGACAGCGCCGGGGCCAGGCCTGGCCACATCTTCAATCTGGGCCACGGCGTCCTCCCCCAGACCCCCGTAGATCATGTGGTGGCGATGGTGGAAGCGGTCCACGAGCTTTCCCGGCGGCCTGATGGCGGCAGCTCCTGACTCGGCGCTCCTGATCTCGTTCGGAGGCCCGACCAAGCCCGAGGAGATCAAGCCGTTCCTCGCCGGCGTCGCGGCGGGACGCCGGATTCCCCGCGAGCGGATAGAGGAGGTTGCCGGCCACTACGAGCTGATCGGCGGCCGCTCGCCTCTCAACGAGCTGACGTTTCTTCAGGCAGAGCGGCTCAGAGCGCTCCTGGAGCGCGAGGGGACGGCGTTGCCGGTCTTTGTCGGGATGAGAAACTGGCACCCGTATCTGAGAGAGACGCTCGGCGAGATGGCTGCAAATGGTCTCCGGAGCGCTGTCGGAATCATCCTCTCGCCGTTTCAGACCGAAGCCTCCTGGGACCGTTACCTGGAGGATTTGGCAGCAGCCCGAGCGACGGTGGGCCCGTCAGCCCCGGAGGTCATGTACGCTTCGCCGTGGTTCGATCACCCGCTCTTCATCGAGGCGATGGCCGATAGGGCGGATGTCGCGTTGAAAGAGGTCCCGGAAGTCGAGCGGCAGGCGACGCCTGTCGTCTTCACCGCCCACAGCGTCCCCAGGGCGATGGCCGAAGTCTCGCCTTATGTCTCGCAGTTTGAGACCTCTTCAAGGCTAGTGGCTGAGAGCCTCGGCCACTCCCGCTGGCTCTTGGCCTACCAGAGCAGGAGCGGTGACCCCGCTGACCCCTGGCTCGATCCCGACATCGGCGATGTGGTCAGGACGCTTGCGGCCGAGAAGGCGCGTCGCGCTGTCGTGGCCCCCATCGGCTTCGTCTCAGACCACGTCGAGGTCCTTTATGATCTGGACGTGGAGGCGAGAGCGCTGGCCGGGCGATTCGGCGTCAGGCTCCACAGGGCGTCTGCTGCCAACGACCATCCGGTATTCATAGGGATGCTGGCTGACCTCGTGCGCCGCGCAGTCTCTGCGGACAGCCTGAGAGGGCGATGAATCTCGTCGTCGTAGGTGGAGGGATCGCAGGGCTCGCCGCCGCTCATCGCGCAATTGAGCTTTCGCGCGAGACGGGGCGCCGCGTGGAAGTCACTCTTCTGGAAGCCGCAGATCGGCTCGGAGGCACCATCCAGACC
>CAZXPE010000141.1:1595-5833 GCA_964642915.1 uncultured bacterium
TCTGCCGGAGGCTCGGAATTGAAGAGCATCTCGTGAGGACAAGCGACCGCTTCCGCCGCACCTTCGTCGTCAGAGATGGCCGCCTCCATCCTCTTCCCGAAGGCTTTCTACTCCTGGCCCCGACGAGGCTCTGGCCGCTGGTGACCTCGGGGCTCTTCTCCTGGCGCGGAAAGTTGAGGATGGCGATGGACCTTCTTCTCCCGCGCGGGTGCGGCTCCAGCGATGAGAGCCTCGGGGCGTTTGTCACGAGAAGGCTCGGCAGAGAGGCGCTGGAACGGGCAGCTCAGCCTCTGATGGCGGGGATCTACACTGCCGATCCCGATCAGCTCTCGCTGGCGGCGACGATGCCGCGCTTCTGTGAGATGGAGCGCGCCGACAGGAGCCTGATCCTGGCTCTCTGGCGCCAGTCTCGTACGATCGCGGCCTCCGAGGGAGGCAGAGGCGCTGGCAACGGATCAGGGGCGCGCTGGAGCCTCTTTGTGACCTTCAGAGACGGGATGGAGGATCTAATCAGGCATCTGGCTGAGCGGCTCCCTTCGGGTTCAATAAGACTCAACGCGCCTGTGACCGGGGCGGCGATAGACGGGGCCGGCCGCTGGCGGCTGATGACGGATGGCGGAGAGCCATACGAAGCTGACGGCGTGATCTTCTCCGCTCCGGCTTACCAGACAGCCCGAATCCTGAAGGATCTCGATCACGATCTGGCACGCCTCCTGGACGGGATTCCTTACGCTTCCTCGGCCACAGTGACCCTCGCCTACCGCCGGGAAGATCTGCTCCACCCTCTGGACGGCTTCGGCTTCGTGGTGCCCGAGATCGAGCGGCGTCCCATCATCGCCTGCACGTTCTCAAGCGTGAAGTACCCCGGTCGCGCTCCCGAGGGAAGCGTGCTCCTGAGAGTGTTCATGGGAGGAGCGATGAACGAGGCTGTCCTGGAGAGGGACGATGAGGAGATGGTCAGGACGGCTCATGAACAGATCGCGGAGCTTTTGGGAGCGAGGGCGGCGCCTCTCCTGACCCGAGTCGTTCGCCACCCGCGAGCCATGCCTCAGTACTGCCTCGGTCACCTGGAACGCGTTGAGGCGATCGAGCGGCGGATCGCGAGTCATCCCGGGCTCGCCCTGGCTGGAGGGGCCTACAGGGGCGTCGGCATCTCCGACTGTGTTCGCTCGGGAGAAGAGGCGGCCTCGCGCCTCTGTTCCACATGACCGAGCTGGGCTTTCTCAGAGACCTCGTCATCCTGCTCTGCCTGTCTCTCGGGATCGTGCTGCTCTTCCAGCGCCTGCGTCAACCCTCGGTGGTCGGGTTTCTCGTCGCCGGCGTTGTCCTGGGCCCTCATGGGCTGAGCCTGGTCCGCGACGCGGGCCAGGTGGAAGTCCTGGCCGAGGTGGGGGTGATCCTCCTCCTTTTCACTCTGGGGCTCGAGTTCTCGCTGACCACGCTCGGCCAGCTCAGGCGTCAGGCGCTCCTGGGGGGCGGGCTTCAGATCGGGCTGACCGTTCTCCTCCTCGGCGTCGCTGCGGCAGCGGCAGGGGAGCCCTGGCGGCGGGCGCTCTTCCTCGGCTGCCTCTTCGCCCTCTCCAGCACGGTGATCGTCCTGAAGCTCCTCATGGAGCGGGGCGAGGTTGACAGTCCTCACGGCCGCGCTGCATTGGGGATCCTCCTGCTTCAGGACCTCCTGGTGGTTCCCATGATGCTAGCGCTGCCGATTCTGGCCGGCGCCTCCACAACACCACCGGCGGGGATCTTTCTGGCTCTCGTCAAGGCGCTGGGGGTGGTGGCCACGATCCTCCTGGCGGCCCGCTGGCTGGTGCCTCGCTTCCTCGCCGCCGTGGTCCGCACCCGAAGCCGGGATCTGTTCGTTCTCACCCTGGTCCTGGTCTGCCTTGGCACCGCCTGGGCGACCTCCCGAGTCGGGCTTTCCCTCGCACTCGGAGCCTTTCTCGCCGGCGTGGCGGTCTCTGAGAGCGAATTCGGCGCTCAAGCCCTGGCTGACGTGCTCCCCCTCAGAGACACCTTTTCGAGCCTCTTCTTCATCTCCATCGGGATGCTCTTCGATCTCGGGTCGCTGGCCCGCGCCCCGCTCTTCATGGCCCTGGCGATCCTCTCGGTGCTGACGGCGAAGCTTCTCACCGGAGTGGCGTCGGTCGGGGCTCTGGGATTCGGGCTTCGGACGGCGATTCTGGGCGGAGCGGCGGTGGCCCAGGTCGGAGAGTTCTCGTTCGTCCTGGCCCAGGCCGGACTTCGATTGGGATTGATAGACAGCCAGATCTACCAGGGGTTTTTGGGAGTCACCGTCACCACCATGATTCTGACTCCGTTCTTCATGGCGTGGTCCGGCCCTGTCGCCCGGCGTCTTGCAGCTCTCCGCCTGCCTGCGTGGGTTTCCAGGAGCGAGCGGCCGGCGATGGCCGAGACGTTTCCCCTTCGCGACCACGTGGTGATCGCCGGCTACGGCTTGAACGGCCGGAACCTGGCCCGGGTCCTGAGCGAAGTGGAGATCCCTTACGTGGTGGTCGAGATGAACCCCGAAGTGGTGTGGGAGGGGCGCGCCAAGGGAGAACGGATCGAGTACGGCGACATCACCCGTCTCGAGGTCCTGGAGCACCTCGGGCTGGCATCGGCCCGGGCTCTGGTGATCGCGATCTCAGATCCGCCCTCTACCCGGCGCGTGGTGGCGATGGCGCGCGCCCGCTGGCCCGGGCTTCACATCATCGCGCGCACCCGCTATCTCGCCGAAGTGGAAGAGCTTCACCGGCTCGGGGCCCGGGAGGTGATCCCCGAGGAGTTCGAGACCTCGGTGGAGATCTTCTCAAGGGTCCTCGCGGCCTACGACGTCCCCCGGAGCCTAATCGGCCAGCAGATCGAGCAGGTGAGACGCGAGCACTATGCGGTCTGGCGCGACCCTGATTTTCACACCCACAGACTGGAGCGCCTCCGCTCCATGCTGGCGGGCCTCGACGTGGATACGTATCGGATCACCGAAACGTCGGCGGCGAAGGGGCTCACGCTTCGGTCGCTCAACCTCCGCCGAGAGACCGGCGTGACAGTTCTTGCTCTTGTGAGGGAGGGAGCAACGCTACCGAACCCCGGCGCGGACACGCGCATCGAGGTCGGAGATGTCCTGGTCTTCCTGGGGACAAACGATCAGATCGAGCAAGCTGCCACCCTTCTGGAGAGCGGGGCCGGGTCCGGGGCGCGGGAGGCCCCTGACGAATGATCAGGGAAGGCTGAAGAGACGGCCGGCGTTCTTGAAGGCGATCTTCTCCGCCACCTCTCGCGGGAGCTGGTTGAGCCACGCTCTGACTGCGGCGACGCTTTCGGGCAGGTCTGCCCACCGGGAGGTGACCCACGTGTCTGTGCCGACCATGAAGCGATCGGGGTGACGGAGGAGGAGCGTCTTCCAGCCCGGGTCGAGCTGGCCACCGGAGGCCACGTCAGAGCGGAGAGCCAGCTCAACGAAGAGGGTCGGGAAGCGGTCCAGGAGCTTTCCAACCGCCTCGGCAGTTGAGGACATTCCAGCATGGGCCCAGAGGATCTTCACCTTGGGGTTCAGAGCGAAAAGCTCCTGGATGGCCGCCTCGTCAGAGTGGGCCCAGAGCATCAGGTTCTTCTGGACGGCGATCTCAACGATCCGCTTGATGACGGGCGTCCCTGTCTGCCCGCCGGAGAGATGGAACTCCCCGATCCCCTTGTAGATGCCTTTCTTGAGCCGCTCCTCCAAGTGGGCCAGGATCGCGGGGTCCTGAAACCAGGAGCTCATGTCGCCTCGCGTCCGGTACGGTCTCAGCATGGGGACGATTCGCTTCGGCGCCTTCTCGTAGAGCTTGAGGGTGCCGTCGTCGGGTGTGGATGAGACCAATGCTCTGGCGACTCCTGCCCCATCGAGGATCTTCAGGATCGCCTCGGGAGAATAGACAGCCCAGTCGGGCTGGCTGTAATGGATGTGGGCGTCGAAGATCGGAAGCTCCTGGGCAGTCACGGCGTACAGCCCCGAACCGAGCAGAACGGTGGCAGCCAGAAAAGCTGTGGCGCAGCGTCGCATCGCCGAGAGAATAGCAGCAGGGGCGGTTTTGATCAACGGCGGGATGTGGAGCTTTTTCTCACCCTGGAGGCGCGGGCGCTCCTTGCCGGAGGCCGGCAAAGAGTTGAACAAACTCTCGCTGCTCGGCCGGTGTTCGCGCCTGCCACTCGCTGCCAAGCGCGAGTCCGGCGGCGCCCCGGAAGTCGAAGGCGTC
>CAZXPE010000142.1:0-5765 GCA_964642915.1 uncultured bacterium
CCTTACGGCATGGCCATGAGGAAAGGGGACGCCGACTTCCGCAACGTCGTCAACGGCGCCCTGATGGACGGGATCGACTCGGGCAAATTCTTCCAGATCTACGACAAGTGGTTCGGGCCGAAGGGCGAGCTGCCGTATCCGATGGACCTGACAGTCAAGCGATTCATGGTTTACCAATCAGTTCCTAAGTAGCGTGCAGTATCAGTTTGACTGGTCGGTCCTCTGGAGGGGCCAGTCGGGCCAGTGGCTCCTCCAGGGGATCCTGACCACCCTTCAGATCTCGGTGCTTGCCTGGCTCCTGGCCTCGGCGTTGGGCGTCCTTTCCGGGGCCCTCCGCACCGTCCCGTTTCGCCCCCTTCGGGCCCTCGCCACCGGCTACGTCGAGTTCTTCAGAAACGTCCCCCTCCTCGTCTGGATGTTTTTCTGGTACTTCGGCGTCCCTCCGCTCCTCCCCCGGCCGGTCCAGACCTGGCTCTTCAACCACGGGGCCGAGTTCTGGGCAGGCATGTTCGCCCTTGGGGTCTATCACGGAGCGCGCTTCTCAGAGGTGATCCGCTCGGGGATCCAGTCGATCCCCAAGACCCAGTTCGAGGCAGCCCTGTCCACAGGGCTCACGGTAGCCCAGGCCTACCGGCTTGTGATCATCCCCATCGCGCTCCGTCTCATCGTCCCACCCATGACCAACGAGTCGCTGAATCTTCTGAAGAACTCATCGGTGGCGCTGACCATCAGCGTCGCCGAGCTGACCTTTCAGACCCGCCAGATCGAGACCTACACCGCCAAGGCGATCGAGGCCCTAACGGCGGGGACCCTGATCTACCTCGCCCTCTGCCTCGGCATCGCGGGGGTGATGGCGCGGGTGGAGCGGCGTTTTGCCATTCCGGGGCTCATCGCCCGGGCCGGCCGCGCTGAGCACTGAGGATGGACTTCGGCGTCGTCGCCAGCAACTTTAAGTTCCTCATGCTCCAGGGGTTCCTGGGGGTCGGGAACTTCGTCGGCGGCACCCTCAGGCTGGCGATCCCGGCCATCATCCTCGGCTTCATCCTCGGGATATTCGTCGGCCTTGGGAGACTTGCCCGCGCCCCGTGGATCCGTCTCCCCGCGACGATTTACGTTGAATTCTTCCGGGGAGTGCCTCTGGTCATGGTCATCTTCTGGTTCTGGTTCATCATCCCGGTCCTTTTAAGGGTGCCGATCCCCGAGTACGGGGTCGCTCTGGCGGCCTTCGTCGTCTTCGAGGCGGCCTACCTGGGGGAGATCGTCAGGGCAGGGATCCAGTCGGTGCCGAGAGGGCAGGTGGAGGCGGCGACGGCCACCGGGCTCACCCCGGTTCAAACCATGCGCCACGTGGTCCTGCCCCAGGCCCTCAGGAACATGATCCCCGCGCTGGTGACCCAGTTCATCGTCCTCTTCAAAGACACGTCGCTCGCGTCGATCATCGGCTACGTGGACCTCACCAAGGCCGCCCAGATCGTCAACAACCGGGAGATCCGCCCCTTCGAGCTCTACCTCTTCATCGCGCTGGTCTATTGGCTCTGCACCTACGGGATGTCCCGCTACGCCCGGCATCTGGAGCGCCGCCTCACCCCCGCCTAGCCAGGAAAAAATTGGCGTTGACACATCATGTGATGTGTCATACGATAGCTGCGTATGACTAAGAGCCTCGACGTCTCAGCCCTTGTCAGCGAGCTACGCCGGCGCCTCGGGCTTAGCCAGGAGAAGCTGGCAGCCCGGCTCCGGGTGTCTCTTCCGACGATCAACCGCTGGGAAAAGGGGAAAACCAAACCCGACACGTTGGCCTTCCATGCCATTGAGCAGTTTGTCCAGCGGCTTGGTGCTGGTTACCACGACCTCTACGAGCGCTACTTTGTTGAAGAGGTTGAAGCTGCTCAGCCCATAGAGGCTGCCGGTGCCCCGCGCCGTGGCCGTCGCAAGCCCGAAACGACAAGGGGCAATCGCTCGATCCTTGATACCAAGTCGATGGAGGGACTTCTCTGGAAAGCAGCGTGCTCCATCCGTGGTGAGAAAGATGCGCCGAAATTCAAGGACTATATCTTGCCCCTGGTGTTCATCAAACGGCTTTCGGACGTCTTCGAGGACGAGATCGCACGCCTCACGGAAATATATGGGGACGAGGAGACCGCGCGCACTGTACTGGAGGCTGATCACAGCCTGGTGCGCTTCTACATCCCACCCGAGGCCACATGGCCTGTGGTAAGCGGCCGCCAGAAATTCGACTGGCCCGAGGGCAAAAAACCCAAGACCCTGGGCGAGCAGCTCACCACCACAGTCCGCGCGATCACCCGAGCCAACGCCTCCCTCCAGGGCGTCATCGACATCGTCGATTACAACGAGACCAGGAACGGAGAGCGAGAGATCAGTGATGAAGCGCTCTCTCGCCTCATTGAGCTTTTAAGCGATCCGCGCTACCGCCTCGGGTTGAACGATGTGGAGCCCGATTTTCTCGGCCGCGCCTACGAATATCTGCTGCGCAAATTCGCCGAGGGACAGGGGCAGAGCGCAGGGGAGTTCTTCACGCCTAAAGAGGTCGGGTGGCTCATCGCCTACCTTATGCGGTCGAAGCAAGGCGAAGAGGTCTACGACCCGTGCTGTGGATCGGGTGGACTGCTCATCAAATGCCAGCTTGCACTCAAACAGCAGGAGAAAGAGATCTCGCGGCCGCTTAGGCTCTACGGCCAAGAGTTGACCGGCTCCTCATTCGCTATTGCCCGGATGAACATGGTTCTCCACGACATGGAGGGGGAGATCGTCCGCGGCAATACGATGACCAATCCAAAGTTCCTCGACGGATCGAGTCTCAAGCAGTTCGATATCGTGGTGACCAACCCGATGTGGAACCAGGACAACTTCGATCCCAACTCCTACGAGAACGATCCGTTCGAGCGCTTCGCGGGCCGAGGCGGGTTCGCCCCAGCTTCGAGTGCCGACTGGGCCTGGCTCCAGCATGTGCTCGCCTCCCTGAATGAGACTGGCCGAGCCGCCATGGTCATCGACACCGGTGCGGCGAGCCGTGGCAGCGGCAGTCAGGGGGAAAACAAGGAGAAGGCTATTCGCCGGTGGTTCGTGGACAATGATGTCATCGAGGGCGTCATCCTCCTCCCCGATAACCTCTTCTACAACACCACCGCCGCCGGAATCATCATCGTTCTCAATCGAAAGAAACCCAACGACCGCCAGGGCAAAGTCATCCTCGTCAACGCGAGCGGTGCATTTCAAAAGGGCCGCCCAAAAAACTTCATCCCCGACGAATCGATCAAGAAGATTGCCGACGCCTTCCACGATGGCAAAGACGTGGAACGCTTTGTCAAAGTAGCCAGCGTCGACGAGATCATCAAGAACGACTACAACCTCTCACCATCCCGCTACATCGAGACCGCGACGGCCACTGCGCATCGTGAGATCCAGCCCATTCTTGACGAGTTGGCTCAACTGGACGCCGAAGCCAGGCGCCTGGACGGAGACCTGAGAGAAATCTTTGCCGGACTCGGGTACCTATGGGGAGACCAGCGGTGACAAGATCACGGGTGCCCGAGGATATAGAGAGCTTGATCCTGTCGGTCCGAGGCCGACCCGTGATGCTCGATGCGGACCTGGCGGCGCTCTATGGCGTGAGGACCAAGCACCTCAATCAGCAGGTGAAGCGGAACGCAGAGCGGTTCCCCGAGGACTTCATGTTTCAATTGACCTTCGAAGAGAAAGCCGAGGTAGTCTCGAAGAGCCCCCATCTCCAATGCCTGAAGTTCTCGCCTGTGCTGCCCTATGCTTTCACTGAACCGGGGGCAGGCATGCTGGCGAGTGTCTTGCGCAGTCCGGCAGCGACTAAGGTTGCTATCGAGGTCCTACGTGCCTTCAAGCGACTCCGCCAGGACGAAGAACCTGAGTCGTTCCCCGAGAACATCGGTGGCCGCAACCTGTTCGCGGCGATCCGCGATGCGCTATTGCTCCAACCCGGAGACAAGATATACACCACCAGTGAACCGTACACGTACTTTGTACAGGCTGGCAACGGCGGTCCCATCAAGATTGGCTCGACCAGAAACCTGCCGGTCCGTCTGCGCACTCTATGCGCGATGTCTCCTGTGCCGTTGAAGCTCTTGGGCGTGATGAAGGGCAATGCTGAGGATCAGTGCCATCTCCAGTTGGGCGCATTCCGCCTGCACGGTGAATGGTTTGCCCCCTCCGCCGCCGTGCTCGACTTCGTGCGCGAGAATGCCATAACGCCCGAGTCCTGTCGCCCGGAGCAATACAGACAGGCCTGAAAGATGGATGCTCTGGAGAGGAAGTACGACTCGAAGTTCAAAGTGATCTTCGACGCCATCCGCAAGCTCATGGGCGCCGCCATCCGGGCCCTCATGAAGCCACCGCCCGGCGTAGCGAAGCGCCGGATCGGCTTCCGTCCGCTGCCAGAGGGTGATCGATAGCTCAGAAGGGGTACTGGTGACTCGTTCAGCAATGCGCTCTGACGGCATTGAAGATAGTCGGATTCGGACCGCGGTGGGCGCCGAGATCCCTGGAGATTGGCATGTCTTGCCTTTTGAAGCTTGCGTCCTGTCTGACGCAGTCGAACGCAAGCCTTCAGTGCCCCAGAGTGCGTATAAGCCTGCCGGCCGGTTTCCCGTTGTCGATCAGGGGGCAAAATTAATGGCGGGTTATACCGACGACGAGGACCTCGTTCATCGGGATACCCTTCCGCTAATCCTATTTGGTGACCACACGCGTGTCTTCAAATTCCTCGATTTTCCCTTCGCTGCGGGTGCTGATGGGACCAAACTCCTTCGGGCCAACGATCAGGTCGTTGATCCTCGTTTTCTCTACTATGCATTTCTCCATCTGGAGATTCCGAGCCGTGGCTACAATCGGCATTTCAAATATCTTCAGGAGAAAGAGATTCTTAGCCCGGCAAACTTTGGCGAGCAGCGGGGGATTGCGGCGGTGCTGTCCAAGATCCAGGCGGCGGTGGAGGTGCAGGAGAAGATCGTCGCCAAGCTCAAGGAGCTGAAGGCCGCAACGATGGCCAAGCTCTTCCGCGAGGGCCTGCGCAGCGAGCCCCTCAAACAAACCGAAATCGGGGAGATCCCTGAGAGTTGGGAAGTGGTGCTTCTCAGAGAACTTTGCACAGAACCCGACGGCTTCGTTCAGACAGGACCATTTGGTAGTCAGCTCCATGCTTCCGACTATATGCCTGAAGGAATTCCGATCGTCAATCCGACTCACATTGACGAGGACCGTATCCGCCATGAAGGTATCCCTAAGGTCTCAAAGTCAGACGCAGACCGCCTTCAGCGGCACAGGCTTAGGACAGGCGATATCCTCTTCAGCCGACGAGGTGATGTGGGCCGACATGCTCACGTATTTGAGGAAGAAGAGGGATGGATGTGCGGCACCGGCTGCTTGATTGTGCGCGCCAGCAGGCAGAGGATTTATCCCCTGTACCTGAGTTATTTTCTCGGTACCCAATCTGCCCAGGAATATCTGAAAAGCCACGCGGTGGGCAGCATTATGCCGAACATTAATACTAAGGTACTGGCCGCCGTTCCGGTGGCGCTACCGCCTCGTGATGAGCAGCAAGGGATCGCCAGAGCATTGCGCGTCCTTGACAAGAGAATTGAGCGTGAAGCAAAGAGGAGAGATGCCTTGAGAAGCATTTTCTCCTCCATGCTCCACCTGCTGATGACTGGGCAGGTGCGGGTGACCCGGAAGATGATTGCGCTGCAAGCGCTGGAGGATCGTAGGAAGCGGCGGCC
>CAZXPE010000143.1:0-5754 GCA_964642915.1 uncultured bacterium
CTTTGACGTCATCGTGGTGGCCATCGGCCTCTTCGGGGTCTCGGAGATACTCCTGTGCTCGGAGGAGCTTGGCGCCGGGCGGTATGTGCACCAGAAGATTTCCCGCGTTTGGCTTTCTATGCGGGATTTCCGGGGAAGCCTTGGGGCCATTTTCCGCGGAACCTTCCTGGGGTTCTTCATCGGCGTCCTGCCAGGCGCGGCCCATGTGACGGCGTCGTTCCTCTCGTACTCTCTGGAGAAGAAGTTCTCCAGGCATCCGGAGCGGTTCGGCCAGGGGGAGATCAGGGGGGTCGCGGCCCCGGAATCGGCCAACAACTCCGCCGCCTCCGGCGCCCTGATCCCACTCCTGACTCTCGGTCTGCCCGCCTCGGCAGTGACCTCGGTGCTTTACGGGGCGCTCCTTATGGTCGGCGTTCGACCGAGTCCGTTCCTGTTTCAGAAGCATCCGGACGTGGTGTGGGGGCTGATCGCCAGCATGTATCTGGGCAACGTGATGCTCCTCATCCTGAACCTTCCCATGATCGGCCTCTGGGTGAGGATCCTCCGGACCCCTCCTCGCTGGCTTTTTCCGATCGTTCTGGCCATATCGTTCATCGGTGTGTATGGGGTCAATCATTCGTCGCTCGATCTCATTCTGGCCACCCTCCTTGGCGTGCTGGGGTACTTCATGCGGAAGTTCGATTATCCTCTCGCGCCGGTCATCTTGGGGCTTGTCCTGGGAGATCTGATGGAGCAGGCCCTCCGCCAGGCGTTGATGATCTCAGGCGGGAGCCCGGAGATCTTTCTGCGGAGCCCGATCTCTCTCACCCTCTTCGCCCTCGCGGGAGCCGTCACGGTGGCGCCCGTGATTATCTACCGGGGCGCGTCCAAGCTCGAGATGGAATCCTGACCCCTCCTCACCGGGGACTTGGCGGCGAATCTCACGAAAAGCGGCCAGGACCTGGGCTGGACTTTGCGCCGGTTCCTCTTTCGCTGGAGGGATCAGCAGTGCCACTGCCTTGCCGCGCCGGCGGATAACGAATGTCCTCCCTCTTGGCCAGGAGCTGGTCGCAATCAACCGTGCGCGACGTGATCTGGATGCAGGCGGTGGATGTGCCGGAAGCTCTCAAAGGCCCGCGCGGTCCGTGTGGCGAGGGCGTAGAGAAGGGAGTGATTAGGCTGACCGAGGGCGCAAGTCAGGCGGGGAGGGATTCGGGGCGGGCCGCCCTGAGGACGGCGAGGGCGATCAGGCCGATGGCGACCCAGGCGATCTCTCTCACCCGGCGGATCAGGCTGAAGGTGAGCCCCACTCCGGCCCCCAGCCCGAAGGCCAGGAAGATGGCGATGTTGCCGCCTTCTATCGCCCCGAGCCCCGCGGGAATCAGAAAGGCGGCAAACTTGATCGCCGCTCCGAACGCCTCGATGACAAAGGCTGTGGCGAGAGAGACGGGGATCCCCAGGAAGCTCATGATGAGATAGACCTCGAGGCTCCCCACCACCCACCCGCAGAAGTGAAAGAGGAGGGAGAGGCCGAGCCGCCAGCGGTGCTCCCGGTAGAAGACGCTGAGGACGTGGTCGAGCCTGCGGAGCGCTTCTTCCTTTCGCTCCCCCCATGAGAGACCGAGCCGCCGAAGCAGTCTGAAGCTTCCGCCGAAGAGCCCCCTCCGCTGGGCGACGACGAACCCGCCGAGGAGGAGGGTCTCGAGGGCCAGGAGCCAGAGCATCCCTTTGAGGAGGGATGAATGGGCCGGAAGGGCGAAGAGCGCTACGGCGATCCCGGCCACCAGAAACGCGCCCTGGGCGAGAGCGATGGATGTCTTAGCCACGATCACTGAGGCGAACCCTTCGTCGAGAGGGACCCTGGGCCTGAGAAGATAAGCCTTCACAGGCTCACCGCCGACCGCTGCTGTCGGCGTGGTGACGTTGAACACCTCGCCCGCGAGCCTCGCTGAAACGAGAGCCGGGAATGAGGCCAGGTCCCTGCGGAACGCGTAGCGCCATCCGAGGGTGTCGAAAGCCGTCACCAGTGCGAATGGAAAGGCGATCACGACCAGGAGCCGCCAGGAGAGGGACTGGATCGAGGCGAGGAGGGTGAGAGGGCCTGCGTCGATGACCATGTAGCCGAGGAATGCGAGCCCGAGCCCGAGCAGAGCGAGCTTGGCCGCCCTCATTGAGATCTCCGCAGCAAGTGAGCAAGGCACATGAGCCAGTATATCTGAGTCCCCACCGCCAGGGTCCCCACAAGGTACGGGAGGAGTCCGGGGGCCTGCCAGAGGCTCAGGATGAAAGCGGCCATGACCAAGTAGAATGGATCGCGGTTTCCGACGTTGCTGAGGGCGCTGCCGAGCGGCTCGTTTGGCCTGCCCGACCTTGAGCGGAAGCGAGTGAAGAGGGCGCTCACTATGATGCCGAAGGCGGCGGCCCCTCCGGCGAAGGCCATCAGGGGCCCCCCCACAGAGCGGGCCGTGACCCCCATCGCGAGAGCCGTCCCCGCGTGGATGAGGCAGTCGGCGGTGAAGTCGAGCCGCTCGCCGAACGATGATTCCTGAAAGGTGAGGCGGGCGATCTCGCCGTCTGAGTGGTCGGCGACTACAGAGAGCATGTAGAGGGCGAGGCCCACGAGCGCCGAGGTGACTGTGGCGTTCCAGAGCGCCCAGACCCCGGCTCCTCCGATAGCGAGGCTCAGGAGTGTCACCTGGTTCGGTGTGACCGGGAGGCGGATCAGGCAGCGGGTCAGAAAACGCGATCCGCGCCTGTTGATGTACCGATCAACCAGGCTGTCCGCCTCGATCCCGAGGCTCTGGTAGAGCGCGTCCACGGCCGCCTTGAGGCTCCGAGCGTCAGTTACGGGAACGGCGAACCCCTCTCCGGAAAGGAGGAGCGGCCGGCTTGCGCGCAGACGGGCCTCAAGCTCTTCTCCGAGGGGCAACCCTTTCTCGATCAGCTCCCAAAGGCCCGCGACGAGGCCCGGCGGGGCGGCGAGGACTGGAGTGGGGCTTCCCTTCAGCTCGTCGAGGGCGGCGCCGTCGCCGGATCCTCCGGCTTCGATGAGGCTCCTGACCCGCGCCTGGGAGAGAAGGACGTTGGCCGGGAGGAGAAGAGCGGGAGCGGCAGTGAAGGCGGCTTTCTCCTCGAGGGAGAATCTGTCGAGCCAGAGCAGCTCGGCGTTGACTGAGCCAAGCTCCCTCTCGTCAGCCTCTCCTCTCAACACTCCCGGGAGACCGATGACGCGAATTCCGGCCCGCTCTGCCGCTTTGAGGACCCGGAGGAAGATAGTCCTGCCTGCGATCCGCCTGAGAGCCCAGCGGCGGCTTTCTGTGTCGGGGAGATAGATGATGGCGCTCTCGATCATGGAGGAGCGATGGCCCGCTGGATCCGCTGGAGGACCTCTTCCCGGGCCCGGCGCAGATCTTCGGGGAAGTCTATTTCAGTCCAGGGGAGCCCGTCCACTGCCACCCACCCGACGTGGACCTTACTGAGCATCCGATCCAGGGCGTCCTCGTATTCGCGCTCGCGCGTGCTCTCGGCGAGCAGCTCCCGCATTGAGTCGATGAGGAAGGACCCATGGGCCGCCGCGCACTTGAAAAATCCAACCCCCTCTCCCACGCGGTCGTGCTGAGGCGGTGTGGTCGTTTTCCCCATCGCCACTACCCTCTCCCCCAGGGCGTAGAGCTTTATCTCTTCTCCTGTATCCGTGAACTTCTCGTCGAGAAGGAAGGCGCTCGGCGGTTCGGCGGAGACCAGCCGCTCGATAAGCTCGGTGGCGAAGAGGACGTCTGCGTCCATTACGAGACAGTCGCCTTTGATCTCGTGGCGGGCCGCCCAGAGAGAGCGAAGGGAGCCCTTCGTGTAGTCCGGGTTCTCGACGTATCTGACGGGGAGCCTGCCGAACCTCTCTCCTACCAGGTCGCGGATCAGGTCCTGGCGGTGGCCCACGACGATAACCGCCTCGCGGGCAACGGTCTGGAGGGCGTCCAGCATCAGCTCAAGGAGCGTCAGGTGGCCGACCTGGAGGAGGCACTTCGGCTGATGTTCGGTCAAGGGCCCGAACCGCCGCCCCACCCCTGCCGCCAGGATGATCGCTTTCATCTCTCTTCGAGAGCCTTCTCAAGGGCGGCGAGGAACTCCCGATACTCGTCTATCGAGACATCGCCCATGTTGGCCACGCGGAAGATCCTGGACGAGAGCGCCCCCTGGCCCGCGTAGATCACGAATCCCCCGGCCTTGAGCTGATCGTGGAGCCGGGCATAGGAAACACCTTGAGGGAGGTTGAGGGCCGTGATGCTGTTCGACCGGAGATGTTGAGGGAGGAGGAAGGAGAGACCGAGATGGTCGAATCCTTCCCGGAGGAGTGCCGCTGAGGCGCCGTAACGGGCGATCCGGCTTTTGACTTTTTCCTCAAGAAGCTCGGCGAGGGCCTCATCGAAGGCGTAGGCGGCGTGGACAGCCGGAGTGAAGAGCGGCTCCCCCTTCTCCTGGGCCGTCCAGTTCGATGGGAGGTGAAAGTACACCGAGCGCGGCGGTATTGCCTGGAGTCGGGCCATTTCTTCGAAGCGGATCAGAACGAAAGAGATCCCGGGGACCGACTGTATGCACTTGTTTGCCGTCCCCGCGCAGAGGTCAACGCAAGCCTCGTCGAGGTCGAGCGGTTCCCCTCCGAGCCCCGAGATCGAATCGACCAGAAACGACTTTCCGTGTGCCCTTGAGAGCCTCCCCACCTGAGCCACGGGGTTGATCAGGCCGGTGGTGGTCTCGTGGTGGACCATCGCAACGACCTGGACAGCCGCATTTTCTTTGAGGAGGCGCTCTAACTGATCGAGGGCGGGAGGAGCCGTCCATTCTGAGACGGCCTCCACGACCCGGATCCCGTGGGTCCTCGCCATTGTCGCGATCCTCTCACCGTAGACGCCGTTGGAGACGACCAGCATCGCGCGGCCGTCGTCCACCGACGAGGAAACGGCTGCCTCTAGCGCCGCGGTCCCTGATCCGGTGATCAGGACTGAGGTGAAGCCTCGCGGGGCGAACGCCTCAAGGATGCGGGAGCGGATCGATGACATGAGGCGGGAGAAATCGTCCTCGCGGTGGCAGATGTCCGGGCGAGCCAGGGCGCGGCGGACGCGCTCCGAGATGTTCACGGGCCCGGGATTCAGGAGCACCGCGCGGCCCGGCATATCACGCGCTCCTGAGGGCGGCGCTGAAGCTGTCTCTGATCGCCTCGGGCGGGTAGGGGATGCGAGGAGCGTCTTTCTCTTCGGCTGTCACCTTGACCAGGATGAAGCCCGGTCCCTCCCGGGTCAAGCCTTCGCTGACAGCCGCCTCTATGTCGCCGGGTTCGGAGACCGCGGTGACGGATCGGTAACCGGAGGCGGCGGCCAGATGGTCGAGGCGGACCTCGCGCGAGAGCGAGCGCTGGCCTCCGGTCGAGCCGTACACCTCGTTGTCGAAAACGATATGGAGGAAGTTCCGAGGCCGGAGCCCGCCCACCATGGCGAGCGAGCCCAGGTTCATCAGGAGGTTTCCGTCGCCGTCGAAGATGACCACTTTCTTCTCAGGTTTGGCGAGGGCGATCCCGAGACCGATTGATGATGCGAGCCCCATTGAGCCGATCATGTAGAAGTTCAGGGGCCGGTCGGCTGCGGCGAGGGACTCGCGGCAGATGTAACCGTTGGCGTGGACCACGGGCTCGTCTCTGAGGCAACCGACCGCCAGCCGAATCGCTTCAGCGCGCGAGATCGTAGGAGCGAGATCGGGGGTCGGGGTTCGGGAATCGGGGAT
>CAZXPE010000144.1:0-5730 GCA_964642915.1 uncultured bacterium
GGACGGCTCCGGTGAGAAGCTCGGCCATCTCCACCTCGCGCGGCGTCGGAGCGCCATAGCTTGTCCCGCCGCGGACTGCCTCCGTGACTGCCTCAACGACCTCAGGGGGAGCGTGGCCGAGGATGAGCGGACCCCATGAGCCGAGAAGGTCGATGTAAGACCGGCCATCGACATCCCAGATCCTCGAACCCTGGGCGCGCTTCACGAAGAAGGGCGCTCCACCCACAGCCCGGAATGCTCGGACGGGGCTGTTGACCCCTCCGGGAATCACTCGCTGGGCGGCCTCAAATAGAGATCGCGAATCTGTCATGGCGCGGGGATCTCAACCGCCACAGGCGCGAAAGCCCGGCGCCCGGGATCCCAGCGGAACGCAGCCGCCTCCGTGGCCTTCCCTCCCACGACGGAAAGCACGAGATAGGTGGCTTCTGGGTAGGACGGCTCGCCTCCGAGCAGGGCCTGTCGCGCGTCTGTCTCTGAGAAATACGCTCCGGCGTCGATGTGGGAGTGGTAGATGACCTTGAGGGACCAGCCGTCAGATTCCATCCTCGCCATCCTGAGAAGGTCCTGAGGCGCGATGGAGTAGGCTGTCCCGGCATCGCGCGGGTACGTGGCCGGATCCTTGGCACGAAGCTCGTTCTGGACGTTCCGGCACGGCAGAAGAATGCGCTCGCCCGGAGGCGCCTCCCTGGCCAGGATCACACCGCAACACTCATGGGGATACTCGGCTTCGGCCTGGACACTGATCCTGGCAAGCTCCTCAGCGGTGGCGATCATCCTCCGCCCGCCATCGCCGGGATGATCGAGACCTCGTCGCCATCTTTCAGGGGAGTGTCGAGCCCCTGGAGCGCTTCGATCGCCTCGTTGTTCACATAGACGTTCACGTGGTGGTGGACCTGCCCCTCCTCGTTTCTCACCAGCCCCTTAAGGCCGCCGAAGCTTGCTTCGAGCTGGTCCAGGAGCCTTCTCACGTTGGGGGCCTCCAGCTCGACCCGGTCCCTGTTGTTGGTCGCCCGCCTGAACGGCGTCGGGATGTACACTTGAACTTGCATCTCATCTCACCTCGCTCTTTAGAATGGAACGCTGAGGTAGCGCTCACCCGTATCAGGAAGCACTGTCACCACCACCCGCCCCTCACCCAGCGTCTCGGCCACAAGACAGGCGGCAAACACCGCGGCGCCGGCTGAGATCCCCACGAGGAGCCCCTCCTCGCGCGCCAGCCGCTTCGCTGTGGCCATGGCGTCCTCATCGCGCACCTGGATGATCTCATCTATGACCTTCTGGTTCAGCACGCCGGGGACAAAAGACGCCCCGATCCCCTGGATCCCGTGCTGGCGCGCCTTCCCTCCCGACAGCACCGGAGAGCGGCTCGGCTCGACAGCCACGACCCGAACTCCGGGGATCTTCTCCTTCAGGACTTCACCCACGCCTGTCAGGGTGCCGCCGGTCCCCACTCCGGCTACGAAAGCGTCCAAGCGCCCGTCAGTCGCCTCAAGGATCTCCAGAGCGGTGGTCCGGCGGTGGACCTCGGGGTTGGCCGGATTCTGAAACTGCTGGGGCATGAAGAATTCTGGATGCCGGGCGCAAAGCTCCTGGGCGGCGTGGACCGCTCCAGTCATCCCCTCGATGGCTGGGGTCAGGCGGATCTCGGCTCCGAAGCGGGGCAGCAGCCGCTGCCTCTCCTGGCTCATGTCCTCGGGCATCGTCAGAATCAGGCGGTAGCCTTTGACAGCGGCGACCATCGCCAACCCGATCCCCGTGTTGCCGCTGGTGGGCTCAACGATAGTCGCTCCCGGCCTCAGGGCTCCTCTCCGCTCGGCGTCCTCGATCATCGCCAGGGCGATCCGGTCTTTCACGCTCCCGCCCGGATTGACCGACTCCAGCTTCGCCAGGACAACTGCGCTCCCGGGCCTGGGAAGGCGGTTCAGCCTGACGAGAGGGGTGTTCCCCACCAGCTCCAGCACCGACTTAGCGGCGCGAAGACGATCGCCAGACGATGACCTTTGCGCGGCCATTTCTCGTTTCCCTATCGGAGGCTCGGAATTCATCGCAAAATTAAATGTGATACATCGGCTGCGCGGCGCCGGCTCGCTCCTCCACCCGCTTGCAGAGATCGGCGAAGGTCACCCGGTCAACCACGCCTGACACGGCGTCGAGAATATCCCTCCAAAGCTCCTGGAGGCCGCCCGAGGAATCCAGAATCACGGGCAGCTCCTCGATGGCGCGCAGCACCTCCCCCACGGAGATCTCGTGGGGCGGACGAACCAGATGGTACCCGCCGGCAGCCCCGCGCTTGGAGACGAGGAACCCCGCCCGCCTGAGCAGGAGGAGCACCTGCTCCAGGTATCGCTGAGGGATCCCCTGGCGCGCGGCGATCTCCTGAATGGGAATGAGCCCCTTCTCAAAGTGAAGGGCGAGGTCGAGCATCGCCTTGATCGCGTATTCGCTCTTGGCCGAAATCCGCATCACTCTACACGCCACGTTTTCCCGCTGTCAAGCCAACTGCCTCACAACCTGCCCCGCTCTAAAAGGCGAGCGGCGTCTTTGGCGAAGTAGGTGATGACCAGGTCAGCGCCGGCCCGGCGGATCGAGGTCAGCGCCTCCATCATTGCCCGCTCCTCGTCGAGCCACCCGAGCTGCCCCGCCGCCCTGATCATGGCGTACTCGCCCGAGACCGAGTAGGCAGCCACGGGAAGGCCGAACTCCCCTTTCACGCGGGCGATGATGTCGAGGTACGGGAGGGCAGGCTTGACCATCACGATGTCCGCCCCCTCATCTATGTCGAGCCCCACCTCTCTGAGCGCCTCCACAGCGTTGGCAGGGTCCATCTGATAGGAGCGCCTGTCGCCGAACTGCGGCGCGGACTCAGCCGCCTCCCTGAACGGGCCGTAGAAGCTCGACGCATACTTGGCCGAGTAAGCCATGATCGGAGTCTCCTGATAGCCCGATTCGTCGAGCGCCTCGCGGATCGCGGCCACCCGGCCGTCCATCATGTCGGACGGCGCCACCATATCGGCGCCGGCTTCGACGTGGGAGACGGCGGTGCGCGCCAGGAGGTCGAGGGTGGGATCGTTCTTGATCCGGCCGTCCTCCACCACTCCGCAGTGGCCGTGGCTCGTGTACTGGCAGAGGCAGACGTCAGTGATCACCAGAAGATTCGGGATCGTCTCTTTGACGGCGCGGATGGCCTGCTGCACGACTCCGTCCTCAGCATAGGCTTCGGAGCCCCTGGGATCTTTCTCGCTCGGGATGCCGAACAGGAGCACCGCTGGGATCCGCATTGAGGCAGCGTCCTTCGCCTCCTTCACCAGCTCGTCAACCGAGAGGCGCGACTGCCCCGGCATCGAAGGGATCGGCTCCCTGACGCCACGGCCGTGGACGGCAAAGAGCGGATAGATCAGGTCGTCCACCTGGAGCGTGGTCTCACGGACCATCTTTCTGAGAAGGGGCGACTCTCTCAGGCGGCGAGGACGAAAGACGGGGTAGGGCATGGCTAACTCCTTTCTTTTGCGAAATGCTCGACGATGGCGCGGGCAAACGCCGGGATCGTGTACTCGGACGGCATGACGCTGGTCTCAAACCCGTGCTGGGCGGCGGTGGCGGCGGTGATCGGTCCGATGGAGGCAATGGCAACGTTCCTGAACAGCTCGCGCCGCTCCTCGGCAGAGAAGAGACCGGCGAAGTTCCTCGCCGTTGACGAGCTGGTAAAGGTAGCCATGTGGACCCGGCCGGCTGCCAGCTCCTGGCGGAGGCGGTCGGTCCCCTCCTTTTCGGGGACGGTGCGGTACGCCGGAGCGACTGTTACCACGCAGCTCAGACGTTTTAGCTCCTCCACTAGAAAATCTCTTGCCTCAGCCGCGCGCGCCAGGAGGACGCGGTCTCCCGGCTTCACGCGATCGCCCAGGGCTGCGGCGAGCCCCTCTGCCACGAACTCGCCTGGAACCAGATCGGGACGGAGCCCGCAGCGCCTGAGTCCCTCGGCGGTCTCGGGACCGATCGCCGCGACGTGGGCGCAGTGAAGGGATCGCGCGTCTTTCCCCGCCGCCTCAAGCCTCCGGCGGAACGACTCGACGCCGTTGACAGACGTGAAGATCACCCAGTGGAACGACTCTATCTCCCGTACGGCCCGGTCCAGCTCCTCCCACGACTCAGGCGGCTCTATCCTGATCGTGGGGACCAGGAGCACTTCGGCCCCCGCCTCCTCCAGAAGGCGCGCGAAGCGGCTGGACTGCTGGCGGGGCCGGGTCACCACGATGCGCTTTCCGAAGAGAGGACGCCTCTCAAACCACGCGAGCCTCTCTCTCAGTTTCACCACCTGTCCCACAATCAACAGGGCGGGAGGACTGAGCCCCGCTCGCCGCGCATCAGCCACGATGCTGTCGAGCGTCCCGACGACCGTAAGTTGATCCGCTGTGGTCCCCCACCGGATCAGCGCTGCGGGCTCATCGCCCGGGCGGCCGTGCTCGATGAGACGCGCGACGATCAGCGGGAGGTTCGCCATCGCCATCAGGAAAACCAGCGTGTCCCCGCCCTTAGCAACTTCCGCCCATCTGGTGGAAGATTCCAGCTTGGCGGGATCCTCGTGGCCGGTGAGAACCACGACGCTCGAGGAGATGTTCCTGTGGGTCAGCGGGATGCCGGCATACGCTGGGGCAGCGACGGCTGACGTCACTCCCGGCACTACCTCGAAAGGAACGCCGACAGAGGCGAGATGAAGGGCCTCTTCTCCGCCGCGTCCGAAGACGAACGGGTCCCCTCCCTTGAGCCGCACGACCGTCTTTCCCTCCAGAGCGCGATCTGCGAGCAGCTCGTTGATCCCCTCCTGGGGAAGCGCGTGGGCGCCGGGCTCCTTCCCGGCGTAAATCCGCTCCGCTGAGGGAGGAGCGAAGTCAATGATCCGGGCGCTGACCAGGTGGTCGTACACCACCACATCGGCCTGCTCCAGCACCCTGAGCCCTTTGAGGGTCAGGAGCGCAGGGTCCCCCGGCCCCGCCCCGACGAGAAAGACCCGGCCGACCTTCCGTTCCGTGTCCGCACCGCTCATGATGACGCGCCTTGCCTGATTTCTTCGAGAATCGCCTGAGCGCCCTGGGCATTCAACTCCTCAGCCAGCTTCTCCCCAAGCCTCTCAGCCGCAGCGCTTGCCCCGCTCACCCGCGACCGGATCATTCGGCGACCGTCCAGGCTCGCCACCATGCCCATCAGCGTCATCGCCCCGTCATCGGAGAGGACCGCGTGGGCTGCGAGAGGAGTGCGGCACCCACCGCCGATGCGGAGGAGAAACGCTCTCTCGGCCGACGCCATGAGTCTGGTGGGGGCGTGATCGAGACCTGCCAGGAGATCGGCGATGTCCCGGTCTCCCTCGCGCGACTCGACGGCGAGGATTCCCTGGCCGACGGCGGGGATGAACTCCTCAGGCGGAAGCCAGTAGGCTCCGGCGGGGGTGAGGTTGAGGCGGTTCAATCCCGCGGCTGCCACAATCACTGCGTCCAGCCCCTCGTCGCTGAGCTTTCGAAGGCGCGTGTCCACGTTGCCGCGGATCGGCTTGATCTCAAGATCGGGACGGCGGGCCAGAAGCTGGACCCGCCGCCTGAGGCTTCCCGTCCCCACCACAGCTCCCTTTGGCAACGACTCGATCCCCCCTTCATGGCGGCTGATCAGGACGTCCCGAGGGTCTTCCCGCCGCGGAAAGGCGACCAGCGAGAGGCCCGATGGGGCCTCGGCGGGAAGATC
>CAZXPE010000145.1:0-572 GCA_964642915.1 uncultured bacterium
AGTGCGACCTGACCGTCACCCGCCTGGCGCCCGACCGCTTCTTCCTCGTCACCGGCAGCGCCTTCGGCCTCCACGACCTGGCGTGGATTCGCTCTCACGCGCCAGCCGACGGGTCGGTCTCAGCCGAGGACGTCACTGAGCGCCATGCCGCGATTGGCCTCTGGGGGCCGCGCGCCCGTGAGATTCTGCGGCTCACGACCCGGGACGACGTGTCCAACGAGGGGTTTCCCTATCTGACCGCCAGGTCCATCACCGTTGCCGGCGTGGCGGTGAGGGCGCTGCGCGTGACCTACGTCGGAGAGCTCGGGTGGGAGATCTACGCGCCGATGGAGCAGGGGCTCCGGGTCTGGGATGCCCTCTGGGAGGCCGGCCGGGCGTTCGGGCTGGTGGCTGCCGGCTACCGCGCCATTGACTCCCTCCGCCTGGAGAAGGGGTACCGCTACTGGAGCGCCGAGGTGACTCCCGAGTACACGCCCTACGAGGCCGGCCTTGGCTTCTGTGTCAGGCTCGACAAGGGCGATTTCGTCGGGCGCCAGGCGCTCCGCGCCCAGCAGGAGCGCGGGCTCGAGCGG
>CAZXPE010000145.1:582-5609 GCA_964642915.1 uncultured bacterium
CCGTCGCGCTGGGCGGCGAGCCGATTCTCCACGACGGCGAGACCGTCGGGAGGGTGACGAGCGGCGGCTACGGCTACACGGTCGGGAAATCCATCGCCTACGGCTATGTGCCGGCGGCACACGCGGCGGTGGGGACGGCCCTGGCCGTCGAGGTGTTCGGCGAAGCGATCCCGGCCCTCGTCGCGAACGCGCCCCTCTACGACCCCAGGAGCGAGAAGATCAGGGCCTGACCCCGAGGACCTCCCCGCAAGTAATTAGGGGTCACGGCTACGGGCGATTCATGTAAGATTCTCGCAGGATGAGCCACTTTCATCAGGCCCTTGTCCCAAAAGTCGATCAATGGCGCAAGGATGGATACGCCTCGCCCGACTATCCTGCCATCTCGGAGATTTTCGAATGGGCCAGTGACCCGGAGACCGGCACCCCAAGGTTCCTCAGAAAGCCGCAGCTCCGGGCTCTCGAAACCTACTGGTACTTGCGATTGGTGGAAAATACCCCTCACATCTTCACCCTGTACCAGAGGCTTTTTCCCGTCCCTTCGGACCTCCTGGAAGCCCTCGGCCTCGCCGCTCCTCAGATTATGAAGCTCGTGGCCGATCGAGGGCTGGATGCCCTGTGGGAGCGGATCAAGACCGACGACGGCTTCGTCCGCGAGCTCCGGCTGGAGAGCGTTCGGGAGACGCTCACGCTGGATTACCCGAGCTACATCCTGGCCCTGGCGATGGGAGCGGGGAAGACGATCCTCATCGGGGCCACCTTTGCGACGGAGTTCGCGATGGCGCTGGAGTATCCTGATGGCCCATTCGTGCAGAACGCCCTTGTCTTCGCGCCGGGGAAAACGATCATCGAGTCGCTCAGGGAGCTGGCCGCCGTCCCCTACGATAGGATCCTCCCGCCCCGTTTCTACAAGCCGTTCGCCGCCTCGGTGAAGCTGACTTTTACCCGCGACGGGGAGAAGGACATCCCTGTCGTCCGGAGGAGCCTGTACAACGTCGTCGTGACAAATACCGAGAAGATCCGGATTCAGAAGGAAGCGATCCGGCGGAGCGATCTTGGCGACCTCCTGACCCGTGGGCGGGAGGACGAGGCCCGCGCCGAGGTGGCAAACCTTCGCCTTCAGGCCGTCGCGTCCCTGCCTCACCTGGCCGTCTTTTCCGATGAAGCCCACCACACCTATGGGCAATCGCTGGAAACGGAGCTGAAGAAGGTCCGGAAGACCGTGGACTATCTCGCGGCGAAGACGAAAGTTATCTGCGTCGTCAATACGACCGGCACCCCGTACTTCCGACGCCAGCCGCTGAAGGACGTCGTGATCTGGTACGGGCTCTCCGAGGGGATCCGCGACGGAATCCTCAAGGACGTCTCGGGCAATATCCAGGCCTTTGATTTTGAGGGGAACACGGGCGCCTACGTGAGCCACGTCATCCGGGATTTCTTCAGGGACTACGGGGAGACCCGGCTCCCGAACGGCGCCCCGGCGAAACTGGCCGTCTATTTCCCGCAGACCGACGACCTCGAGGAACTGCGCCCCACGATCGACGCCGCGCTGGTGAGGGTCGGTCGGTCCCCGACCGCGTGTCTCAGGAACACTGCGGAGTCTCCGCAAAGCGAAGTTGACGCCTTCAATCGGCTCAATGATCCGGCGGCCCCCCATCGCGTGATCCTCCTGGTCAACAAGGGGACCGAAGGGTGGAATTGTCCGAGCCTCTTCGCCTGCGCCCTGGCGCGGAGGCTCAGGAGCAGCAACAACTTCGTTCTCCAGGCTGCGACGAGGTGTCTGCGCCGGGTGCCCGGGAACAACGTCAAAGCCCGGATCTATCTCTCCAGGGATAACCGCTCGATCCTCGACCGCCAGCTTCAGGAGACGTATGGGGAGACGATCGCCGACCTCGACCGCGCCACGCGAGAAGTCCGCTCCACCCGACTGATTCTGCAAAAACGCCATTTGCCTCCGGTCGTAATGGCTCGCCTCGTCCGGACCGTGGTTCCGACGGAGGCGGTCAGTTCGACCCTCAGACTTGAACGGCCCAAGGCCGCCCCGGAAGGGACGGTTCTCACAAAGGCGGTCCTGGACATCGTCCCGCGGCAGGGTGTGAGGAGTCTGCTCCAGCAGGTCGGCGGGGCAATCGAGCTAGAAGCCCTGCCCGGCACCGTGGACCGCTACGAGGCCGCCGTCAGCCTGGCGGCCGCCTTCCGCGTCGATCTGTGGTCCGTCTATGATGAGCTGGGAAAGCTTTACGGCGATGGCGAAGAGATCCCGGCGGCGCACCTTGACGAGCTGGCCCGGCAGATTACCGAGCAGACTCAGAAGTACGAGGTCCGGGAGGAGCGGGTCGAGTGGGCCCTGGCCCTGGTGAGGCCGGAGGGGTTGAGCGTGAGGACCGAGGCCGAAGGTGTAGAGGTCTATATCGCCGAGATCACCTACCCGAGAGAGCGCGAACACCTCCTGCTCCAGGCCGCCAAGGTCCTCCGCGAAAATCCCGCGGGTTTCGGCTTTCATTACGACCCGTATAACTTCGACTCCGTCCCTGAGATGGACTTCTTCCAGCGGATGCTCAGGGAGCTCAACGTCCATCCCGCTGAGGTGGAGGACATCTACTTCACGGGTGGCTTGACCGACCCCACCAAGACCGATTTCCACGTGGAGTACCTGGGGGAAGACGGTCGGTGGCATCGCTATACCCCCGACTTCGTGATCCGGAAGCGCCCTCGACGCGGCGGCCAGCCGGGAACAGGGAAGGTTCTGATCGTCGAGATCAAGGCCGACTGGTTCGAGGCGGCTACGCGAGAGGACATAGGTCGCTTCGACCGGGGAGAGGCGCCGCTGACCACCGAAGGCAGGAAGGCAATCGCTCTGAAGAAACTGGCGCGCCTCAACCCGGATCGGCTCAAGTACGAGCTGATCTTCGTGAGGGGCAACGTTACCTACGACCAGATCGAGCCAGCCCGCCGCTTCGTGCGGGAGCCCGAGGGCGCCTATGCGGCCGACCTGGCCGTGGCCTACCGGCTGAAAGATCGCATCCTCGCGGCCTACGGGACCGATGTCCGACGGATCATCCTGTTCGGCTCACGCGCCCTGGGTGAGGCGCGGCCGGACAGCGACTATGACCTGCTCGTCGTGTTCCACCAGCTTGATCCCGCAGAGAAGCACAATCGGCTGGTCCAGCTTTACCGGGTGCTCGCGGGGTCCGGGGTGGTGGCTGAACCATGGGCGATGAGCGAGCAGGAGTTCGAAGAGACCAAGGACGTTATCGGTGGTCTCGCCTACCCGGCCGCGAAGAAAGGGGTGGTCCTCCATTAGACCGCGTGAAGAGGTTCTTCGCGAGGCCGTGAGGGGCTGGATCGAAAAGGCCCACGAAGATCTGGACGCGGGAGGGCTCATTCTTGCGGGCTCTATGCGGTCGTACGGGGTGGTGAGCTTTCTCGCTCAGCAGGCTGCCGAGAAGGCGCTGAAGGCGTTGCTGATCGGGTATCAAGTGGAGTTTGACAAGACACACAATCTCGAAGAGCTGCTGCGGCTGGCGGAAGGCACCGTTCCCGGAATCCGGATCCGGCTGGGCCAGGCCACCGAGCTGACGCCGTTCGCTGTCACTACTCGCTACCCAGGAGGGAGTCCGCCGATCGACCGCGACCAGGCAGCCGGCCACCTGACGGTGGCTCGCGAGGTCGTCACGGCAGTAGAAGCCTACCTGAGGCCTTCCCTGGAGGGCAAGGGCACCGGGGCATAGCCGATGGCCAGAGCTGAGCGGAAAAACGCCCGCGCGAGGCGCGCCTCAGTCAAGACTCCAGCGCCCCCCCCTTTTACCAGCGTCAAGCAGGAGGTCAGCATCACGACCGCCAAGGGACGGCCGATGCTCACCTGGGTCGGCAAGCGACCCTTGCGCCAGGTCGTTGCCTTCCCCGCCCAGCACGTCGAGACTTTCGATCCAGTCGGCGATGCGGCGAAGCGGGGTGGGGAAATCTGGAACGACTGGCCGGTCGGCTACCCGCGGGGCGGGCTCCTCTTCCACGGCGACAACAAGGAGGTTCTCGCCCATTTCCTCGCCAACGGCTTTCGCGGCAAGGTCAACCTGATCTACATCGATCCCCCGTTCGATTCCGGCGCCGACTATGTCCGTAAAGTGAGCCTCCGCGGGCCGAAGGGGACCGCCAAGCTCGACGGCGAAGGATACACCCTCGGCGAGCAGCTCCAGTACACGGACATCTGGGCCAACGACAACTACCTCCAGTTCGTGTATGAACGGCTGCTGTTGATGAAAGAGCTGCTCGCCGAGGACGGAAGTTTGGCGCTGCACTGTGACTCGAAGCGCAGCCATTTACTCCGCTGCTTGCTCGATGAAGTATTCGGTGCTGATAACTTCAGGGGAGAGATAATTGTCCGTGCAGGGGTCAAGAACGTGCAATCGCAGTTTGAACAGATGTCCAATCTCAACTTGGGCCACAATACCATTTTCCTGTATTCCAAAGGCAGCGGCACGAAATATGCAGTCCTGAAGACTTTTTCTGAGCAACTCGAACCGGGAAAGTGGGATACCTTCTGGAGGGGAACAGACCGCCCAACACTCCGCTATGCCCTGCTCGGCCAAAACCCACAACACGGCCAGTGGCGATGGGAAGAACAGCGCACACTCGCCGCGGTCGAAAACTACAAGCTCTACCTCAAGAACTTCGCTTCCAAGATGACGCTGGACGAGTATTACCTGGCAGAATTAGAGAAGGGAAATGACTTGGACTTTGTCCGTCTCTCCGAAGAGGGTGTTGTCCAATACTTCGTGCCGCCTCGGAAGTATAAGCTCCTCAGCACTGTTTGGTTAGACCTTCCATACCGAGGCACTGAAACCGATTATCCAACGGAGAAGAACGAAGCCATTTCTAACCGGTTGTTGAGTTGGTTGACGAAGCCAGGAGACACGGTTCTCGACTGCTTCATTGGCAGCGGGACAACGGCGGCGGTGGCGCAGAAGCTGGGGCGGCGGTGGATCGGGTGCGACATCAACAAGGGGGCGATCCAGACGACGAGCAAGCGC
>CAZXPE010000146.1:0-5603 GCA_964642915.1 uncultured bacterium
ATCGAGGCCACCTGGGGGCGGCAGTAGGTGCAGCTCGGGATGTTCCGGTAGTCCAGGGGGCGAGGATTCTTGCCGGCGATCGCTTCGGCGGCCACGACCCCTTCGGCCATCGCCTTGTGAGCCAGGAGCGGAGGCCCTGCCACATCGCCTATGGCATAGAGCCCTTTGACTGAACTTTCCATCTTTGGACTGACTTTGACGAAGCCGCGCTCAATCGCCACTCCCAGCGCCTCAAGGCCGATCCCGCTGATCCTGGCGCCGCGGCCTACTGCCATCAACACCCTGTCGCACGCGATCCTCTCCGCTTTCCCCTCGATCTCGGCCTCCACTGTTACACCCTCTTTCGCCGCTTTGACGGCGGTCACTTTAGCTCCGGCCTTCACGTCGATCCCCCGCCGCGAGAAGATTCGGGCGATCTGGGCAGATATCTCCTCGTCTTCGAGAGGGAGAATTCGAGGGAGAGCCTCAAGGAGGGTGACTTGAGCGCGGTAGGCGGCGTAAATCTCGGCGAACTCGACTCCCACGGCTCCCGCCCCGATGATGACGAGTGATGCGGGAGCGCTCTCGGTTCTGAGCGCCCCTGTGGAGGAGATGACGCGCTCTTCGTCGATCGCCACTCCGGGGAGGGATTTGGGCTCTGATCCTGTGGCGAGGATCACGGCCCTGGCCTGAAGCTCCTCTGCCCCCTCTTTCGTTGAAACCCTGACGGCCGCCGGTCCCATAAGGGATCCCCGGCCGGGAATCAGGGCGACCTTGTTCTTCTTCAGAAGGAACTCCACTCCTTTGGCGAGGCGGTCTGCGATCCTGCGGCTCCGGCTGTGGGCCTGGGAGTAGTCGGCGGTGAAGCCCGAGCAAGCCACGCCGAATTCAGAAGCTCGGTGGAAGAGGCTCACGACTTCGGCGCTTCTCAGGAGCGCCTTGGTGGGGATGCACCCCCAGTTGAGGCAAACGCCCCCCGGCCTGTCCTCCTCCACCACAGCCACCGAGAGCCCAAGTTGTGCCGCCCTGATCGCAGCGACGTAACCTCCCGGCCCGGACCCTACCACCACCAGATCGAACTTCCGCGTTGCCATGAGCTACACCAGAAGACGGAGGGGTTCTTCAAGGAGGCGCCGGAGGTCCCGAAGGAAGCTGGCCCCCTGAGCGCCGTCAATGACGCGGTGGTCGCAGGAAAGGGTGAGCTTCAGGCGGCGGCCGATCTTAACTTGGCCGCTTTCGGCCACAGGCTCCTCCCTCACAGCCCCCACTGCCAGGATGGCCCCCTCAGGCGGATTGATGATCGCAGAGAACTCGTCGATCCCGAACATGCCGAGGTTGGAGACCGTGAAGGTAGCTCCTGACAACTCTTGGGCCTTGAGCTTCCTGGCTCTCGTCCGCTCTATGAGGTCCTTCGATTCCGCCGCGATCTGAGCCAGCGTTTTGGCCCCGCAGTCGCGGAGCACAGGGGTGACGAGCCCGTCATCAAGCGCCACGGCCAGCCCGATGTGGACCCGCCGATAGACCCGAATGCTCTCGCCTCTGAAGGAGGCGTTGACCTCAGAGTGCTGAACGAGAGCCAGAGTTGCGGCTTTGACGACCAGATCGGTGACCGACACTTTAGGCTGTCCCTCGATCCTGTTCAATTCATCACGGAACTCCCAGGCCCTGTCCATGGCGATCTCTGCTGTGAGGTAGAAGTGGGGAACCGGCGCTTTAGCCTGGACCATCTGCCTGGCGATGGCGGCCCTGATCGCCGAGAGCGGCTTCTCCTCGAACTCGACTCCGGGAGCCGCCGGGAGCGCTGTGGGCGCGGCGGCCAGGGCGGCCTCGACGTCACGCCTTACGATCCTTCCGCCGGGGCCGCTCCCTCTAAGGAGCTTCAGATCAACGCCAGAGCGATCTGCCACCTTCCTTGCGAGAGGAGACGCCTTGACCCGCCCTTCAAAGGAGTGGGGAGCGGGGAATGCGGAGTGCGGAGTGGGGAGCGGAGAGTGCTGTGGTGAGACGGGGACCGGATAAGGCACCGGCGCTCCCGCCAGGAGATTCGAGATATCGTCTGCGGGGTCAGCGATCAGGGCGATGAGCCCCCCGACAGGGGCCCGCTCACCACCTGGGACGAGAATTTTTCTCAAGACGCCCGCCCCGAACGACTCGATCTCGATGTCGGCCTTGTCTGTCTCGATCTCTGCGATCACCTCGCCGCCGGAAACGGGATCGCCTTCCTTCTTGAGCCACTTGATGACCTTGCCGCTCTCCATCGCCTCTGAGAGCTTGGGCATGACGACTTTGGTGACTGCCATGACTTGCCTCAGGCGCAGACCCGGCGGATCGCCTCTGCGATCCTGGCGGTCGAAGGAGTCTTGAGCTGCTCCAGGTTCTTTGCGTAGGGCATGGGAGCGTTGGCTCCGGTGACCCGCTCAACTGGAGCGTCAAGCTCGTCGAAGACCTCCTCAGTGATGAAGGCGGCGATCTCAGAGCCCATCCCGCAGAACCCCGCTCCTGCCTCGACGACGACGGCCCTGTGGGTCTTGACGACAGAGGCGAGGATCGTCCCCTTGTCCATGGGGCGGAGGGTGCGGGGGTCGATCACCTCGACAGAGATGCCGTCCTTCTCCAGCTCCTGGGCGGCCTCAAGCGTCCGATGGAGCATCCCCATGTAGGCGATGACGGTAACGTCCCTCCCTTCGCGCTTGACCTCGGCCAGCCCCAGCGGGATGGTGAAATCGGCGTCGTCGGGGACTTCTTCCTTGATCCCGTAGAGGGTCTCTGACTCGATGAATACGACGGGGTTGTCGTCGCGGATGGCGGCCTTGAGGAGCCCCTTGGCGTCTCTCGGAGTCGAAGGCCTGACGACCTTGAGGCCCGGGACGTGGTAGAAGTAGCTCTCCATAGACTGTGAGTGCTGGGCGGCAAGCTGATGGGCCGGGCCTCCCGGCCCACGGATGACGATAGGGATCGGGAACTGGCCGCCGGACATATAGTGGAGCTTCGCCGCCGAGTTGACGATCTGATCGAGGGCAAGGATGGCGAAGTTGAAGGTCATCATCTCGACGACGGGGCGAAGGCCGACCATCGCGGCCCCGATCCCCACCCCTGTGAAGCCCGCTTCGCAGATCGGGGTGTCTATGACGCGCCTGGGGCCGAACTCATCAAGGAGCCCCTGGCTCACCTTGTAGGCGCCTCCGTAGAGGCCGACCTCTTCTCCCATCAGGAAGACGCTCGAATCGCGCCTCATCTCCTCTCTGAGGGCCGCGTTCAGCGCCTCGCGGTAGGTCATCACGCTCATGGAGCTACTCCCTGTAAACGTCCTTGAGGAGCCATTCGGCGGGAGGCTCGGGGGAAGCGTCGGCGAAGGCCACGGCCTCGTCAACCCGGTCGTTCACGTCCTTCTCGATGGCGCGCGCGTCCTCCTCAGAGAGGAGCCCTGCTTTGAGCGCCCAGTCGCTGAAGAGGGAGATCGGGTCGCGCTGCTTCTCCCTCTCGACCTCTTCCTTGGTCCGATAGACCGCCGCGGCGGGGTCGCGCATCGAGTGGCCTCTGAAGCGATAGGTGCGCGCCTCGATAAGCGCCGGCGTCCTCTCCCGCCTGGCCCGCTCCACCGCGCTGCCGACAGCCTCCCTGACTGCCAGTACGTCCATCCCGTCCACGGCCTCGCCGGGAATCCGGTAGGTCTCGGCGAAGCGCCAGATCTCGGGCTGGCTCAAGGCCCGGTCAATGGCGGTCCCCATGGCGTAGCGGTTGTTCTCGCAGATGAAGATCACCGGGAGCTTCCAGAGGGAGGCCAGGTTCAGAGATTCGTGAAACTCACCCTCAGGGACCGCCCCGTCGCCGAAAAAGCAGCAGATCACCTGATCGCCCTCCCGGTAGTTGACGGCGAACGCCACGCCAGCCGCCAGAGGGAGGTGGGCACTGACGATGCCGTGGCCTCCCAGGAAGTTCACCGAGCGGTCGAAGAGGTGCATCGAGCCTCCCTTCCCCCCCGAGAGGCCGTCGCGCCTGCCGAAAAGCTCAGCCATCACGCGCCGCGGATCAGAGCCCTTGGCCAGGCAGTGGCCGTGCTCGCGGTAGCTGGCGATGACGTAGTCGTCGGGGCGCAGGACCGAGATCGCCCCCACAGCCACCGCCTCCTCGCCGACGTAGAGGTGGAGGAAGCCGCCGATCTTTCCGAGGGCGTACATCTCAGCCGTCTTTTCCTCGAAGCGGCGGATCAGGAGCATCTGAGCGTAGAGCTGCCTCGCCGTCTCTCGGTCCACCTTAGGTGTCACCACCGTCCCGGCTCGGGCCATGCGCTCTCCCTACCAGCGCATCAGGCCCAGGTCATCGACCGAGAGCCTGTGCCTGAGTCTGAAGATCGCCACGATGATGGCGAGCCCCACCGCCACCTCCGCGGCGGCCACTGTCATCACGAAGAAGACGAGGACCTGGCCGTCCACTGAGCCATGACGCTGGCCGAAGGCGACCAGGGCGAGGTTGGCCGCGTTGAGCATCAGCTCGATGGACATGAAGATGACCAGAGGGTTCCTGCGGATCAGGACCCCCACCACACCTATGGTGAATAGGAGCGCTGATAGGATCACGTAATATGATTCAGGCACCATGGCGTCTTCAACTCCGCCGCTTTGCGAGGGCCACCACTCCCACCAATGCTGCCAGAAGGAGGACCGAGGTCACCTCGAAGGGGAAGAGATAATCGGTGAAAAGAAGTCGCCCCACTGACTCAACCGTTCCCGGGGGCCCAGTCTGAGCAGGGTTCGGTGGCTGCCGAAAAAGGCTCGACCTGAGGACCAGGGCGATCTCAAGGAAGAGGAGCCCTCCGAGAGGAAGGGCCAGAAGCCTGTAGCCGCGGAGAGGGTCAGGACCGGTCTCCTCCCTGCCGGGGATCAGCACCATGATGGCGAAGACGAAGAGGACCATGATCGCCCCCGCATAGATGATGACCTGGGCGAGGGCCAGGAACTCGGCGCCGAGAGTCAGGTAGAGGACCGCCACCGCCCCCAGGTTCACGATCAGAAAGAGGGCGCCGTGGATCGGGTTCCTCCTGAGCAGGAGCCCCAGGGCCGAGACGACGGCGACGACTGCGAAGATAGAAAAGACCGCGAGGCGCATCGTCATAGACGTCGGTTGGCCGGGATCGGGACGGGAGAGCGCGGGACCCCCTCGGGACCCGCTGGCTCCAGTGCCAGGAGCATCTCCTTCGGGTAGATCATCCCGTTCCGGCTGTAAGAGGCGAACTCAAGGATCCCCGTGTCCATTCTGATCGCGTCCTCCGGGCACGCCTCAACGCAAAAGCCGCAGAAGACGCACCTGCCGAGGTCAATATCGAACCGCTCGGGGAATTTCTCGATCATCGGATTCGGGTGCTCGGCCGCCACGATGGAGATGCAGCGGGCGGGGCAGACCGTCTCGCACATCATGCACGCCACGCAGCGCGGCGAGCCGTCCTGACGCCTGACGAGGCGATGGAAGCTCCTCAACCTCGGCGAATACGGCCGCCTCTCATCGGGGTACTGGATCGTCACGGCGCCCCTCACGTCCTTCCGCCTCAGGACGTGATGAGCTGCGTGGCGCCCCAGGTTGGCGAAGAAGTGGGCGGCGGTGACGCCGAGGCCGATCAAGACCTCGAC
>CAZXPE010000147.1:0-4521 GCA_964642915.1 uncultured bacterium
GGCATAAAGTGATCTTTAGGGTGCTCCGTCACCTCGGTCTCCTTGCAGAAGGCCTTGACACGCTCCACCAGCCCTTGATAGCGTTTCTGGCATGGAACGCGAGGGCGCGTCGCGGTCGTTGCGGGCCCACAAAAACCTTTCTCGGCTGAGACGCCGTCCCCCTCGCGTAGCCGAAATCGGAGTTCCTGTGCCTACACCGCTACACCACGCGCTGAGACCTCTGCTTCTTATCGCTCTGTGCCTTACGTTTACCGCCTGCGCACCAAGCTTTCTATACGACCCCTCGGTGCGACGCTTGGAGCTAGCCCGGGAGCGTCTCACTGCCGGGAAATGGCGGCAGGCATTTGGGCTCCTCGAAATCGATCTCAATGCTCTGAACCCCCCGTCGAGGCAGCGCGCTACCGATCTCGTGAAGACCTTCCCCCGGTTCGTACCGGGGCTTCTTGAGGAGTTCCGAGCCGAGACACTACAGCTAGAGGTCCCGACCGGAGCCATTGATCTCAAGCACGAAATTGACGCGTTGGCGCGGACAGGTCTAGTCGGCAAGCCGGAGGTCGACGCGCTCCTCGCGGACCTAAACGCCCACGTCGCAGAAGGCGAACAAGAAGGGAGACTCCCGTTTACCTTCGCGGACGACATCGAAGAGTTCCCATCCCTCTCGGACGACACCGCAACGGCAAGAATCTTCGAGCGCTCTCTCCGAGCGCTCCAGGAAGATAGCCCGGCCGGCCGACACACCCTTGTTGAGAAAACATTTGCGTTCGTGAAGGCGAAGGGTGCGGGGTCGGCTGAGTACACTAAGCTCGATCAGATCCTCCAGAAAATCACGTTCTCGAAACAGGAACTCGAGACCATTGTGAAACCCCTCTATTCGGCATTCGCCGAGGAGACTCTCAAGGCCATTACCGTCGTGGTTCATCTGAAAACGGACCCGCCACGCCGGTTACTTGAGGAGGACATCAAGGCTGCGTTGCTTACTCGATCCGATCTGCTGACTATCGTGAGAGACCCGCGACCGGGGGCTATCACCGTCATTATCCGAGAGCTACAATTCGAAGAGCGTCAGCTTCCAGAACGGACCCAGACCTTGGTGGTTCCTTACGGCGCCCACGATCTCTCGGTGGCGATACTAGCTCTGCCAAGAAACGCCTCGACGCTGTTCGAGTACACGCAGGGTGGCGCCGAGATCAACTGGGCGTTCGAGGTGGTGGCGTCGAAGGACGATCGGGTTTTCCATGAGCGAGTGATTCGCGACACCGCGCGCCGCGACTATCACTTTTGCTCAAATCTCCGCGTGGTAAACGTCTTCGGAGGCGTTCAGTCGGCCATGGCGTATCCAACCCAGCAGGTCAAGCAGCTGTGTGAGACCGGACAGCAGCCGGTCAGCGTGTCGGTACTGAGACCGAGCGTGGTGTCACGCCTCGCGGATGAGATATCTGGCTTAAAGCCGATTGCTGACGCGATCCACAGGTCCAAGTGATAGACCTTCAGCGCACCGCACAAAGAAGATCTCTCGCATAGAAGGGGGGGAGTTGCCAACCAGGCGCACTAGCGCATTCTTATGCTCCCCGGGACCCAGGACGTGAAGGTCATTCGAGCAGCTGTCCTCCCGCCGGGTGATCCGAGCCCCGCCGGCATGAAGTGTGTCCGCCGCATTTCCTTTGCCTCACGAGAGCAGCCTTGACACCCCTGACCGGCCCCTGATAGCGTTCCCATCATGGAGCGCGAGGGCACGTTGAGGTCTCTGATCTTCCCCCGAGGGCTCACAGAAAACCTTCCAGGGCTGGGACGCTGCCCCCCGGCGGAGCCTAAATCGAAGCTCCTATGCCCCACATGAAGGCTTGCCGGTTGCGCGTTTTCACGGTGATCTCATCGTCTGCCACCATCTGGATCGATGGTCGCTCCTGTGGGGCACATGCGGGAGCGGTTAAGGACATCGAGAAAGATGGCCCCAGGCAACGCGTCGGGGATTGAGAGCAAGAGAAATCGGTAAGGCGACTACGATGGACTTTTGCGACACCTGTGGCGGGGAAATCATTTTCCGGTGGATTGATGGGCGCGTCGTTCCGATCCACGCGGCCGGTGAATGCCTGCCATCTCGGCAGGGTTCAGCGAGGCCGTCGGAACCCGCAAAACAAGAGGTGTCTGTATCCCGGTTCTATTCGATAATTCAACTTTTCGTTGGGGGTCGCGATGGAACCTGTGTCCACATGAGCGCGAAGGAAGCCCACAAGCTGGCCCGGTCTCTGTTGGCTGCCGCCGAGGAAGCCGAGAAGTCTCCACCGCCACCACGCGTCAAGCTGCCGCCCCTACCATAGTGCCAACCGAATCCGAGGCGCGGGTAGTTCGTTCTCAAAGATATCGTCTTTAAGAGGCAACCCGCTTCAAACGCTTACGCTCGAAGATCCTCCGCCACCTCGGTCTCCTCGCTGACGACCTTGACACCCTCGACCGGCCTTTGATAGCGTTCCCGGCATGGAGCGCGAGGGCGCGCCGGGTCTCTGCTACTACAGTTCATCCCCTCCGGGAGTCGGCCTGGAGACGTACTACTTCCTGGTTTCATCGAAGAGGGCGCTCTAGCGAGGCCAACGATTATGTTTAGGATCACGAAATGCCCCGCCTGCGGCAGCGGCAGAATCAGAAAGATCCGACGGAATTGGACCGCCAACTTCAAAGACAAGACGTACACGGTCCCGAGCCTGGAATACCACGAATGCCCGGATTGCGGCGAGAAGGTCTACAGCCGGGACGCCATGCGAAAAATCGAGGCGCATTCTCCAGCTTTCGAAAGAACACACCCGAAGCGTAGGTCGGCCTGACCGTAGGAACCACACCAGCCTAACTCGCCGCCTTGAACGGAGCCCGCCGTGTTACAATGCGGCCGGTGCGCGCCACCACCTTATGACAACGCGGATCGTCACGCGCCCGATCACCAGATCGGAGATCGCAGCTATTGCCGAGGGGCGGTTCGGCGACCTCGTGAAGGCGGTCGTGGATGTGGCACAGGGCATCATGGCGATCGGCGGCGAACTTCACGCGGACGAGGAAGCGATTCTCCTGGAGCAAGGATCGCGGCAAGAAGATCTCTGGGGGATCAACCTCTATCCGGGGAAACCGCCCAACGAATGGATCGAATTTGATTCTCTGATCAATGTGCGGCCATCGAGAGGAAACCGTTCACGAAACGTTGAAGATCCCGAGGTTCGGGCGAAGATCGTAGAGATCGTCGGTAAAATGGTGTCGGGGTAATTCCGGGATGCGAGTTCACCACGGCACGCTGGCCGGGGGCAGGTGGCGCAGCCTCACCTTCGCCGAGCAGATGGGGAATGTCGGCAGCGAGGTCAGCCGCGCGCTCCGGTGGCAGGGCAGAGATCAGGCCCTGTTCGAAGGCGCCGTGGAGCGGGCGCTCGAGCTTCTGGACCTCACCATTCAGGATCCCCGGTGGCGGGGCCGGTTGCGGGAGCTGACCCGGGCTCGGGAGCTTCTCTGCGATGCGTTTTTCGGGGGGAAAGAGTACGGAAGCTCTTTCGAAGATCTCGACCGCTACTTCTTCCAGTTCGCGCTTGCCGCCAGGTCGCGGCGGTAACGACACGCCCGCGCGCTTGACGGTAAGGGCTCTGTGGTCTCAGCGGCGGGCCCTGCGGCCCACCGGCCCCACCTGAGTCGCCTCTACCTCGGCTTCGAGGGAGCGTTGGAGCGAGACCAGGCGGTCGCTGTATCTCACCGGATATGTCCCGGCGCCCTTGAGCCGGCGAACCTCGAGAGGCAAAGCGGCGATTTGAGCCGAGCAGTGGTCGCGGACGGCGTGAAGCTCAGGGTGAGGCCTCACGAGCCGCCCCGACTCCATGACCGTTGAGAGCAACGGCTCAGCCCCGGCTCCGGGAGGCGGCTCGTCGCTCAGGGCGAGCACGTCTCCCGAGAATCGGCCATCGCCGTCGAGGAGCCGGTAGACCTGCTTTCTTCCCGTCCACGTCTCCTTCCCCTCGCTGATCTTGAGGACCCGCCGCCCCTGGTACTCCACCAGCTTGTAGGCCATGTCCAGGTACGGGGCGTCGGCTGAGACGTCCATGCGGGTGCCGACGCCGAAGGCGTCGATGGGAGCGCCGGCCTCCAGAAACTGGTCGATCGCCTCCTCATCGAGCCCTCCACTCACAAATATTTTGACGTAATCGAGGCCCGCCCCGTTGAGGACGCTGCGGACTTCCCGGCTCAACGCGACGATGTCGCCGCTGTCGAGCCGGACACCCGCCAGACGCTGGCCTTGCGCCTCCATCTCCCTCGCCACCTCCACGGCCTTGCGGGCCGCGGCCATCGTGTCGTAGGTGTCGATGAGGAGGATCGTGTTCGCCGGAAAGGCTCTGGCGAACGCGCGGAACGCTTCGATCTCGTGCGGGAAGGCGGCGATATAGGAGTGGGCCATCGTTCCCGTGGGAGGGATACCGTAGCTCTTGCCGGCAAGGACGTTGCTGCTCATCGCGGCGCCGGCGATGAACGCGCAGCGGGCCGCCTTCATCCCGGCGT
>CAZXPE010000147.1:4531-5551 GCA_964642915.1 uncultured bacterium
GATCCCGTGAGTGCGGCGCAAGCCGAACTCCACTACAGGGCGCCCGCGCGCCGCCAGGACGACGCGGGCGGCCTTGCTCGCCAGGAGAGTCTGGAAGTGGCAGAAGTTGAGGACGGCGGTCTCCACGATCTGAGCCTCGATGATGGGAGCTGTGATCTCGACGAGCGGCTCGTCGGGAAACACCGCGGTCCCCTCCGGGACGGCGCGGACCTCGCCGGTGAAGCGCAGGCCCCTCAGGAAGTCCAGGAACCCGGCGTCGAAGCGCCCCAGGGAAGCGAGATAGCCGATCGCCTCATCGGAGAAGCGAAAGTCGCTAAGGTAGTTCAGCACGTCCTCGAGCCCGGCTGCGATGAGGAACGATCGTCCCTCCGGGAGCTTCCTCGCGAAGAGGCTGAAGGTGGCGGTGCCGCTCATCCCCTCACGGAGGTAGGACGCCGCCATCGTGATCTGGGAGAGATCTGTGAAGAGCGCGGCGTTACGGACCGCGAGGGGGGCGGAGACGAAATCGCCGGGCGGCTTCACGGATATATCCCCAGGATCATGATTGCCTCCGCCACCTTATCGATGGCGCGGATCAGCGCGGCGGTCCTCAAATCCACGCCCTTGTCACCCGCCGTCGCCACCACTTCACGGTAGGCCCGGACCATCAGCCGCTCCAGCTTCTCGTTGATTTCCTCCTCGCTCCAGAAGAACGACTGGAGATCCTGCACCCACTCGAAATAGGAGACGATCACCCCTCCGGCGTTGGCGAGGATGTCGGGGATCACCAGCGCGCCGCGCGCCGCAAGGATAGCGTCGGCTTCGGGAGTGGTGGGGCCGTTGGCCCCCTCGACGATGAGCTTCGCCTTGATCCGCTCGGCGTTCGCTGCCGTGATCTGCTGTTCCAGGGCGGCCGGGATCAGCACTTCGCAATCGGTGATAAGAAGCGCGTCGTTGTCGATCGGCTCGCCTCCGGGATAGTCGGAGAGGCGCCCGGACTCTCGCTTGTGCCTGACGAGCGCCACGGGGTCGAGCCCCTTC
>CAZXPE010000148.1:0-5518 GCA_964642915.1 uncultured bacterium
ACGAGCGGGTCGAGCGCCTCATCCGGAGCTTCTGAGCAGAAGCCTTCTTCTGCTTGGCTGTATCACCATCTTATCGGCAGCTTGACTGCGTAGAACGGGCCCTTGCGCCTAAGCGGGGACCGCTCTGCGATCCGAACGACAGCTCGCGCCGCCGTTCGACTCGCGCCGATCCCGCTGTGAGCGCAGGCCGGTTCCGGCGGGGAGCGCGGCAACGCGGCCCGAGCGCCGCACACGCCGAAACAAGAGGCCGCACCCATCGCACTGGCGGAGGCCGGGCTCGACGCAGCGAAGGGAGGTCTTGCAGAGCGGACAGAGGGGCTTGCGTTCCCCGCGCCCGCCCCACTGGACGTAAGCGACGACGCAGGTGGCTCCCAGCACAGCTCCGAGCAACAGTTCAGGAAAACTCATCGCACGAATGGAAGAGCAAGAGATGTGCCAGAGGGCGCCGTCATCCGGGCGAAGGGAACCCGGCAACAAATCAAGGCCTCTCCCCAGGCGCATGCGTTGCCGCCGGGTCCGACCGGGAGCGGCCCCGGTATTTTTTTCCGCCGGCTTCCACAAACCGCGCCCGTTCTGTTAGGATGAGGGGCGTAAACGCTGACACATGGCAACACCGAGCGTTCTCGGCGTCATCCCCGCGCGGCTTGGCTCAACCCGTCTGCCGCGCAAGGTCCTCCGGGAGATCGCCGGGGCCCCCATGATCGCCCACGTCTATCGCAAGGCCCGGCAGTCGGATCTCCTGACTGACCTCCTCGTGGCGACTGACTCCAACGAGGTCATCGCCGCCTGCCGGGAACACGGGGTCCCGGCTGTCATGACCTCGGCCGACCACCCGTCCGGGACCGACCGAGTCTGGGAGGTCTCCAGAAACCGCTTCGCCGACATCTATGTGAACGTCCAGGGCGACGAGCCGCTGATCACCCCGGAGCATATCCGTTGCCTCGTAGAGCCGTTCAGCTCCCGTCCCGGCACGCAGGTCACGACGCTCAAGATCCGGGCCACTCCCGAGGAGGTTGGAGACCCCAACGTTGTGAAGGTCGTGACCGCCAACGATGGCACGGCACTCTACTTCTCGCGCCACCCTATCCCCTACCACCGTGACCATCCTGGCGAAGCTGCATACTGGAAGCACATCGGTCTCTACGCCTACACGCGTGAGGCCCTGGATGCTTTCCATCGGCTTCCCCCGTCCCGGCTTGAGGTGACAGAGAAGCTCGAACAGCTCAGGTTTCTCGAGCACGGTATAGCCATCACCGTGGCCGAGACGGCTCTCCCCACTATCGGAGTGGACACCGAGGAGGACCTCCTCAGGGTGGAGGCGCGCCTCCGGCAAATCTCCTCACGGCCCGCTCAGTGATTGCGCTCATCGCGCCTGTCTTTCTGTTGCTGCTCTCGTTCGGGGCTACCGCATGGGCAGCGGAGCCGATTCCGGTCGGGGAGATCAACCCACTCACCGGCGTATTTGCCGTCCAGGGGACCGCGATCCACCAGGGGATCCTTTTTGCCGTCGAAGAGACCAACGCCGGAGGCGGGATCGCGGGACGCCCCATCGCGCTCCTCTCACGGGACGATGAGGGAAAACCCGAGCGGGCCATCGCCTCAGCAGAGGAGCTGACTGCCCGCCACAGGGCTGTGGCGCTGATCGGAGGCTATGTGGACAGCCTCGTGGGGCCTATCGGAGAAGTGGCCGAGCGAACGAAGACCCCTTACGTCGCCACCGCTTCGCTCGACGAGAGGCTCACCGGCAAGGGGAACCGATACTTCTTCAGGATTTCGAGCCTCGCCCCGTACGTCTCAGCGATGACAGGGGTGGTGCGTGATCTCTTCAGGGCCAGAAGCGTTGCCATCCTCTACTCTGTCACGCCGGGGGCCAGCCAGCTCGCAAGAAAACAGAAGGAGATCTTAGAGCAGGCGGGGATCCGCGTTGCGGTCTTCGAGCCGTTCTCTCCCGGGCTTTCCGACTTCACGCCGCTCCTCGCGCGGGTCAGGGACCAGGGGGCAGAGGTGCTGATCTCAAACACCTTCTTCGCCGACCACCTCCTCCTCGTCCGCCAGATGGCCCAGGCGGGGATCAAGGTTCGCGCGTTTCTCGGCGCCTTCGGCATGGAGTTTCCTGCCGTGATTAAAGATCTGGGCGCAATCAGCGAAGGGCTCTTCGGGACCACCACATGGCAGCCCGGAGTCACAGTGGCCGGACGGGAGACGGAATCCAGGGCGTTCATCGAGGCGTTCGCCAAACGGTTCGGCAGGGAGCCCGTTCCCCTCGCCATGCACGGCTACGCCGCTGCCAAGACTCTCCTGAAGGCCCTGGAAACGACGGCCCGGGGCGAGAAGGCAATCACGGGAGAGGCGCTTCGAGAGGCCCTGGCGCGGTCGGATGTTGAGACGCCTATGGGACGGGTCCGTTTCAACGAGTCCGGGGACCCGCTCCACTACGAGCGGGTGGTCATCCAGGTCCAGGGCGGCCGGCACGTCGTCGTCTACCCGCCGGCGCGCGCCACCGCCCCCGCCATCTATCCCGCCAGATAGCAGAAGGCGGACACCGGTGTCGATCCAGACGCTGGTCCAGGCGCTCCTGTCGGGGGCGCTCCTCGGCTGCTTCTACACCCTGACGGCGCTCGGGTTCAGCCTGATCTTCGGCGTCACGCGCTCGCTCAACCTGGCCCATGGCGAGCTGATCATCCTGAGCGGCTACCTCGGCTACTGGCTCTGGGCGGGCTCGGGTCTCCACCCGATCTTCCTCCTCCCTGTGACAGCGGCGGCGCTCCTCCCGCTGGGACTTCTCTGGCAGTGGCTTCTCAGCCGAACCCCCGAACCGAAGGAGCTTAACAGCCTTGTTCTCACCTTCGGCCTTTCTCTCCTCCTCCAGAACGCGATGACGGCGCTCTGGCACGGTGACTATCGTCTCATCGCCAGCGAATCGTTGACAGGAGGCCTGGCCATCGGCGAGGTGAGGCTCAACCAGGGCAGGATTCTCGTTGCGGCGATAGCGCTTGCCGCCGTCGGCGGGCTCTTTCTCGCCCTGACCCGCACCCGATGGGGGCGCGCAGTGCGGGCAACGAGCCTCGACAGGGAGGCGGCGGCCCTCCTCGGGATCAACGTTGACCGGGCAACTCAAACCACATTTCTCCTGGCGATGATCCTGGCGGGGACGGCGGGGACCCTTTTCGCCACGCTCCACTATCTCTATCCGGCGGCCGGGATCGAGTTGACGCTCCTGGCCATCGTCCTCACGATCTGGGCCGGAGTCGGGAGACTCAGGAGTGTCCTGGTAGCGGGCGTTCTCCTCGGCGTGGTTGAAGCTGTGACGATCGCCTGGACGGGACCCGGCTTGAGGGAACTTGTGGTGGCGTTGATTCTTCTGGGAACGCTTCTCGCGCGCTCTCAGGGGCTCGCTCGCGGGTGGAGCCAGAGGTGAAACAGGGAGCGCGGCTCGGCGCCGGGGCCGTCATCGCTTTGCTCCTCCTCTTCCCGCCGCTTTCGGGTTTTCACCCCTACTATCTCTACCTCCTCTCCACCGCGTTCCTGTTCGGGACCCTGGCAACCTCCTGGAATCTCCTGGCCTACGCGGGGCAGATCTCTTTCGGCCATGCGGCGTTCTTCGGCCTGGGCGCCTATGGCGCCTCTCTCTCCTCGTTTCAGGGGCTCTCGCCGTGGTGGGCCATCGGTGTGGGGGGGATGATCGGAACAGCAGGGGCCTTTGGGATCGGAGCCATCTCGCTCCGCCTCAAGGGCGCTTACCTGGCGCTCGCGACTCTCGCCTACGCTGAAGCCTTGCGCGGAGTGGCGATGAACTGGACCGCTCTCACGGGAGGAGGGAGCGGGCTTATCGGGATCCCCGTTCTCCCAACCCTCCCCTGGCTCCCTCTGGATTTCACCCGGGGGCGCGCCGGAGCGTATTACCTCTCGCTGGGAGTCCTCCTGGCTGCCATAGCCACTTTCGTCGGGATCCTCCGTTCACGGGCGGGGCTGGCCTTCAGAGCGATCAGGGAAGAAGAGGAGAGGGCCGGTCTCCTCGGGGTCTCAGCGGGGCGGTACAAACTCCTGGCCTTCGCCCTCTCGGCGTTCTTCGCCGCTCTGGCCGGAGGCCTCTACGCCCACACCATCCGCGTGGTTGAACCGGACCTGGTCTTCAGCCGCTCTTTCTCCATCCTCCCTCTTGTGATGGCCGCTCTAGGCGGGCTACACACCATCTGGGGACCGTCGGCCGCCGCCATCGGGCTCTATCTCCTGAGCGAGCTGCTCCTCCATCCGTACGCCCCGGCTCTCCACCAAGTCCCCTACGCGCTGGCGCTGATCGCCGTGGTCCTCTACCTTCCCGGAGGCCTCGCTGCGACCCGCCCGCAAGGGGCGGGTGCCCGCAAAGGTGGCTCGCTCCCCTCGCGCGTGCGGCCATAAGGGCGAGGGAAAAACAACATGGCGCTGCTTGAGGGAAAGGGAATCTCGGTGGCGTTTGGAGGGCTCCTGGCCCTCCGCGGCGTTGACGTATCCATCGAGGAGCATCAGGTGGTCGGCCTCCTCGGTCCCAACGGCTCCGGCAAGACCACCCTCTTTAACGTCTGCTCCGGGCTCCTCCGCCCGACGGCCGGAGAGGTCTGGTTCAAAGGAATCCGGATCACCGGATGCCCTCTCACTGAAATCTCCGGCCTCGGGATAGGCCGCACCTTCCAGATCGCCCGGCCGTTCGCTGGCATGACGGTCCTGGAGAATGTCCTTGTCGGAATCACTTTCCGCTCCAGTCACCGCCTCAGTCTTGCTCGCGACCGGAGGCGCGAGGCAGAACGCCTTCTCGGGTGGGTGGGGCTCGCGGACAAGGCGGGCGCTCAGGCCCGCGATCTCTCCCTGGGAGAGAGAAAGCGGCTCGAGATGGCGATAGCGCTCTCCATCCGTCCGACGCTCCTTCTGCTCGACGAGCTGGCCTCCGGCCTCTCCCCCAAGGGGAGAGAAGAGGTGATTCGCTTCTACGGGCGCCTCCGCGAGCGCGGCGTCACGATCTTCGCCATCGAGCACTCGCTGAGGGTGCTGACCCAGGTGGCCGACCGTCTTATCGTCCTCGATCAGGGCTCCATCGCGGCCGCCGGGCCGCCGGCAGAAGTGGTCGCCTCGCCGCGGGTTGCCGAGGCATATCTGGGAGAAGACGACGGATGACCCGGCCGCTCCTCTCAGTTGACGCCATTGACGCCGGCTACGACGACCTGCTCGTCCTCCGAAGCTGCTCAATCGAGGTGAGGGCCGGTGAGTTCGTCGCCCTGGTGGGACCCAACGGCTGCGGCAAGACCACGCTCCTCCGCTCCATCACCGGGCTCCTGGCCTTGAGGGCAGGCGGGATCACTCTGGACGGTGAGAGGATCGACGGCCTCAAGCCTTACGAGATCGCTGAGCGCGGGATCACCATGATCCCTGAGGGAAGGCGGCTTTTCGCCCCCCTCACCGTCAGGGAAAATCTCGAGATCGGAGCTTTCCTTCAGCGTGCCCACTTGTTGAGTGAACAGACGCTCTCCCTCATCTTCAACCTCTT
>CAZXPE010000149.1:0-5481 GCA_964642915.1 uncultured bacterium
GGGTCGCCTGCCAGTTAAGAGTTTGACGTTGTGACGGGGGCGGTCAGGAGACCGGCGGTCGCTGGGTATTTCTACCCGGACCGGCCTGAGGCAGTCGAGGCTGAACTCGACCGCCTCATCGAAAACATCGAGCCTAAGATAGCCGCCCGCGCGCTTGTCGTGCCTCACGCGGGATGGATCTACTCGGGGCGGGTGGCGGGAGCTGTCTACGGCCGCGCGGCTCTTCCCCACCTCGCTGTGCTCCTCGGGCCGAACCACACAGGTCTCGGCCGCTGGGGGTCGGTCATGACCAGGGGGAGCTGGGCGATACCCGGACGCGAGCTGAGGGTCGCCCGCGATCTCGGCGGAGCGATCCTCAATGCCTGCCGTGAACTTGAGGAGGACGAGCACGCTCACTCCCGTGAGCACGCGCTCGAGGTCCAGCTCCCGTTCCTCCGCCGCCTCCGCCCCGACATCGAGTTCGTCCCCATCACTCTCATGAAAACAGACCTCGCCTCCTGCCTGAGCGTCGGAGCGGCTGTGGGCAGGGTCATCAAGGCCTGGCCGGAGCCCGCGCTCCTCCTCGCCTCAACCGACCTGAACCATTACGAATCCCAGGCCATCTCAAACGTGAAAGACCGGAGGGCCATCGACGCCATCCTGAGCCTTGATCCCGAGCGCCTGCACAAGACGGTGCGAGAGCATCAGATCTCGATGTGCGGGATAGCCCCGACGACGGCGCTGCTCTCGGCCCTCAAAGAGACCGGCGCTCACAGGGCGACGCTGGTGAAGTACGAGACCTCCGGGGACGTGAGCGGTGATACCGAACGGGTGGTCGGCTACTGCGGCATCATCATTGAGTGAGAAAGCCGTCAGCAATCAGCCGGCTGACTGCTGAAAGCTGATAGCTTACTAATTCCAGAGAAAGCTGCGCGGGTTGACGGGCTGCCCCTTGACCGTGATCTCGTAGTGGAGATGAGGGCCGGAGCTTCTGCCGGTGTTCCCCGTCATGCCGATCTGCTGACCGCGCTCCACCTTCTGCCCCTGAGCTACCTGGACCTTCTGGAGGTGGCCGTAGAGAGATTTAATCTCCTGGCCGTGGTCGATGATGACAGTGTTCCCATAATCGGCGTTCACCCCGGCAAAGACCACAGTGCCGGGGGCCGGGGCCTTGACAGGCGTGCCGCGGTTAGCAGAGATGTCGAGGCCGCTGTGAAACTCCGGGGCCTTCGACCACGGCGACAGGCGCCGGCCGAACTCCGAGTTCACCGCTCCCCGAACAGGCCAGCGTGACGGCAGGGCTGCCAGCGCCCGCCCGGCTTTAGACATGAATCGCTCCAAGGCGCGGAGGCTCTGCCCGACCTCATTCACGCTGGAAGAGAGAAGGTCCAGCTCAGTTGAGAGGGAAGCTCGCTCGCCGAAGGCAACCCTTCGCTCCGGGTTTCCACCGCCGATCCCGCTCCCTTTGAGCACCGATCCCTCCTCCGGTCCGAACGGCTCCCAGATCCGCGCGTGGAGGTCCCGCCATGTGGCGACCTCGCCCCTGACTTCGGCGATCCGCTTGTGGAAGGAATCAATGAGGACCTGCTGCTCGGCTACCTGCCGCTGAAGCGCAGTCACCTGCCCCCACTGGCGCTTGAGGGAGACGTAATCTCCGAAGATCGCCCCGAGCGTGGAGACGATGAGGGCGGACACTACGACCCCCGCCAGGATGATCCAGCGGGGCAGGTTGACGCGGAACACCCGCGTGCCGCTCCCGTGGACTATCAGGAGGTTCAGCCGCCGGGGCTTCCTCAACGCCCTCCCTCGCGCTTGAAGTGAACGACGGTCAGGTCGGGCGCCGCTGACTGCTTGCTCATCCGGCAACGCCCTTCGAAGAGAACGCCCTCTTCAACCACCACGACCGGCGCTTCCAGGTCGCCGAACACCCGCGCGCTCCCCTTCAACTCGACTCGCTCGGCGGCTGTGACGTTCCCCACCACCTCGCCGCTGATCACCACAGACCCGGCCCTGATGTTGGCGTTGATCACGGCTTTCTCGCCGATGATGAGGGTGTCCGTGGACGAGATCTCGCCCTGGAACTTCCCGTTCACCATCACGGTGCCGGTGAACGTGTATTTCCCCTCGATCTCGGAGCCCTCGTCGATGAAGCCCGTGAGGTCCCCGCGCTTGACCGACGGCTTGCGATCCGGCTTCCACCACCACATTGTGATGACTGGTGGCCTTTACTTCTGCTGGCCGGCCTGGCGCCCCTCGACAAGATACACAGGTCGCGGCTGGCCCTTCGGATGCTCTTCGCTCTTGCTCTTCGTCACGTTGCCGTTGAAGACCCCGCCCTTGGATATGACCAGAGAGTCGGTCTCGATGTTGCCCGACACCCGTCCCGTGGCTGCGATCTCCACGTTTCCCGTTGCCACCATGTTCCCCTCGTACCGCCCCATGATGACGGCATCAACGGTCTGGACGTTTGCGGTGACCACGCCCCGCTCCCCGATCACCAGCTTGCCGCCCACGTTGAGCTCCCCTCCCACCTCGCACTCGACGTGGATGGAATCGGCGACCTCGAATTTCCCCTCGATCTTGGCGTTTTCGCCTACGATGGTCAGGAGCGTGACGGAAGATGACGGCTGTCCATCGTTTGGCCTGGCTGTGACCATCTCTTTGCGTGGACGACTGTCTCGCCCGAACATTATCATCCTCCTCTTTTCCGCTACGCTGCCCGTTGAGGAAACTCTCGGCCCGATTTATCCTGCCGTCTTCCGTCCACCGCCGAGCGCGGTGGCCGGAAAATAAGCTCGGATCCGAGAAACCGAACAAGGAAAGATATGAGTGAGACAACCGGCCAAGCCGGTGCCCACCTTTTAGCATCGTTCTCGGGGGCTGTCAACCCCATTTTGACCCGCGCGTATCTGCTTGTTATTGGAGGAGGATTCCTTGACAGCTCCGAGACCGGAAGAGTATGATCGGTTGCACAGGTCACCCGGCATGGACGAGTTCTATCGGATCAAGCGCCTCCCGCCTTACGTCTTCTCGATAGTCAACGACCTGAAGACAAAAGCCCGGAGCCGGGGCGAGGACATCATCGACCTCGGGATGGGAAACCCGGACCAGGGGACGCCGCCTCACATCGTCGCCAAGCTCTGTGAGGCGGCGCAGAACCCGAGAAACCACCGCTACTCCGCCTCTAGAGGGATCGCCAGGCTCAGGGTTGCGATAACCAAGTGGTACCGGGATCGGTACGGAGTCGAGCTTGACCCCGAGACAGAAGCGATCGCGACGATCGGCGCCAAAGAGGGGCTAGCCCACCTGGCACTGGCCGTACTCCAGCCGGGCGACGGCGCTCTGGTCCCGAACCCGACGTACCCCATCCACTCCTACTCCGTCGTCATCGCCGACGGGGATCTGAGGTCAGTCCCGCTGGTGCCAGGCGAAGATTTCTTCGCCAAGCTCCAGGAGGCAGCGCGGCTGGCGTGGCCCAAGGCCAAGCTCCTCATCCTCTCGTTCCCCCACAACCCCACGACCCAGGTGGTGGACCGCGCTTTCTTCGAGAAGGTGGTTGCCTTCGCCAGAGAGCACCAGCTCATGGTCGTCCACGACTTTGCCTACGCCGACCTCTGCTTCGACGGCTACACCGCGCCTTCCTTTCTCGAGGCGCCTGGAGCCAAGGACGTGGGCGTCGAGATCTTCTCGCTGAGCAAGTCGTACAACATGGCAGGGTGGAGGCTCGCCTTCGTCTGCGGGAACGCCAGGATGATCCACGCTCTCGCCCGGATCAAGTCCTACCTGGACTACGGAGTCTTCCAGCCCATTCAGATCGCGGGTATCATCGCCCTTGAAGGCGACCGGAGATGCGTCAAGGAGATCGTTAGCGTCTACGAGAAGCGCCGCGACGTCCTCGTTGACGGCCTCAACAAGATCGGGTGGAACGTGGAGAAACCGAAGGGAACAATGTTCGTGTGGGCGCCGATCCCCTCGCCATTCCGCGCCTTGGGCTCGCTCGAGTTCGCCAAGCTCCTGGTCCAGGAGGCCAAGGTTGCAGTCTCTCCAGGGATAGGCTTCGGCGAGTACGGAGAGGGGTACGTCCGCTTCGCCCTGGTTGAGAACGAGCAGCGGATCCGCCAGGCCCTCCGGGGGCTCAAGACCCTCTCAACTCGGGGCTGAGGGTGCTACCGATCTCCGCAAGGCGGCTCGTTCAGGTCTGCTTCCTCGCAGCAGGGCTCTTCCTCACTCATCGGTCGCTCGCCGCTTCAGGCGACGGCGGCTGGCAGGACCACTTCGACCGTGCTGGAGGCTTCGACTCAGCACTGGTCGTCGTGAAGGCCAACGGGTTGATAGTCGTCGCCGGAGACACCACTAACGCTTCAGGCGACCGCGACTGGACCGTCAGAGCCTATGAGCCGCGCTCAGGAGAGTTGGTCTGGCAGGACCACTTCGACCGCGCAGGAGGCTTTGACAGGGCCCTGGCGGCGACAGTGGCTGGAAATCTTCTGATCGTCACGGGAAGGACCACGAACATCGCCGGAAACATGGACTGGACGGTCCGCGCCTACGAGGTCAGGACCGGAACCCTTCGCTGGCAGAGCCACTTCGACCGCGCAGGAGGCTTTGACAGGGCAATCGCGGCGGCGGTAGCCAGAGACTGGCTCGTCGTCGCCGGGGACAGCACCACGGCGGCGGGCGACTTTGACTGGAGCGTGCGCGGACACCATCCGAGATCGGGGGCGCTCCTCTGGGAGGACCACTTCGACCGCGCGGGAGGCAATGACAGGGCGTATGCAGTCGTCGAGGCGAAGGGAATTGCCGTCGCCGCCGGTCACACCACCAATGCGTCAGGCAACACCGACTGGACTCTTCGCGCTCACAACCCCCGCACCGGCGCGCTCCTATGGGAAGACCATTTCGACCGAGCGGGAGGAGGCGATGGGGTGTGGGCCGCGACCGCCGCGAGGGGGCTGGTCGTCACTGCCGGCCACACCGTCTCTCCAGCCGGGGACTCCGATTGGAGCGTCAGGGCCCACGATGCCAGGACCGGCGCCGTTCGCTGGGAGGACCACTTCGACCGCGCGGGAGGTGACGACCGGGCCCAGGCGATCGCCGCGTCGGGGAACCTCGTAGTCGTGGGAGGGTGGACTTCCAACGCCCCCTCCAGCGCCACGGCGAAGCGCGACTGGAGCGCGAGAGCCTACGAGGCAGGCTCGGGGTTTCTGCTGTGGGAGGACCACTTTGACCGCGCTGGAGGGCACGACACTGACTTCGGCATAGCAGCCGGTGAGGGGCTTGTAGTGGCCGCCGGCAGGACTGTGGACGCCTCAGGCAACTACGACTGGAGCGTCAGGGCCTACAGCTCACGCACCGGCGTTCTCCTATGGGAGGACCACTTCAACCGCGCCGGCGGGCTCGAGGAGGCGGTGGCCGTTTCCATCGCCGGCAACCACGTGATCGTCGCGGGGCAGAGCGCGAACGCCGCTGGGAACCAGGACTGGAGCGTGTTCGCTTACGACC
>CAZXPE010000150.1:0-5389 GCA_964642915.1 uncultured bacterium
CTCTACCAGGACCCCGTGGGAGAGCACTGGCAGATATTCTGCCTCCTTCCTATGGAGCGGGTGGAGCCGACTCCCTACCAGCGCGACCTTTCCAAGACTCACCTCAAGCGCCTCCAGGAGGTCGTCAAGAAGATCGACCGCTTCGTCGATCCGATCGTGGCCGTCTCTCCCAAGCCGGGGCTCTACTGGACACCCAACGGCAACCATCGCCGCGCCGCTCTCGAAAAACTCAAGGGCGAGCTGATCCCCGCCATCCTGATCCCCGAGGCCGAGGTCGCCTTCCAGATCCTCGCCCTCAACACCGAGAAGGCCCACAACCTGAAAGAGAAGTCCCTCGAGGTCATCAGGATGTACCGGGGGCTCATGGAGGGGGCTCCCCGCTCTTCCGAGGAGGACTACGCCTTCCAGTTCGAGTCGCCCCACTTCATCACCCTGGGACTCCTCTACGAGGAGAACGCGCGCTTCGCCAGCGGGGCCTTCGCCCCGATCCTCCGCCGCGTTGACAGGTTCCTGAAGGCCACGCTTCCCAAGGCGTACGAGGAGCGGCAGGAGCGGGCGGCGCTCGTGAGGGAGGCCGACGAAGCGCTTGGACGGGTCGTAGCCAAGCTCAAGAAGCGCGGGATCAACCACCCCTACGTCAAGAGCTTTGTCCTGGCGCGCACCACGCCGCTGACCCGAGCCCGGAAGACTCTCCCGTCGTTTGATGTCACCTTCAGGAAACTCGCCGAGAACCTGGAAGAGTTCGACGCGACCAAGATCCGCTACGAGGAGATCGCCCGGTCGGCCCTCATGGCCGCCCCCACCGGAGGATAAGGTCAGCAGGATTTGACTTTCTCGGGCACCTGGCCGTAGAGATGCGTGATACCCTATCGAAGCGATGCAGAGGAGGTAATCGGTATGGCCGCTAACGGAAGACCCAAGACGGTGTTAATCTACCCGCCCACGGGCTCAACAACCACTTACAACACTCCCACCGGCCTGCTTTACATCGCAAGCTACCTAAAAATGCACGGCTATCCCGTCAAACTAGTCGACTGCTGGGCCGAGCCTAACTATGGAGACATACTGGATCGCGAGGTTACGGACGCGGATTTCCTGGGCATATACGCCATGAGCGTGCACGTCAGGCATATTTTGCCCGAGCTGGAGAGGCTGAAGAAGATCAACCCTCGCATGAAAATCATATGGGGTGGTCCGCACGCCCTCCTGTTCCCCCAGCAAACCGCGAGAAGCAGCTTTGCCGACATCGTGGCCCGTTGCGAGGGCGAGGAGCTGATGCTGGAGATAGTGAGAGGTTACGAGTCAGGCAAGCTGGATCTGCACAAGATAAACGGCATATGCTTTAAGGACGACGGGGAGGTCGTCTCAACACCCGACCGCGGTTTCGTGGACGTGAACTCCCTTCCCTTTTTGGATTGGTCGCTGGTCAAAAAGGAAGTCCTGGACGAGATCAAAAGAACCATCATCCGCGTACAGGCCAGCCGAGGCTGCCCGTATCAGTGCTCGTTCTGCATAAACGTATTGACCAAAAATCTTAAAATGCGCTACCGCGACCCTCAAAATGTGCTGGACGAGATCGAATACGTGTGCAAGGAATACGACGCCAGACGCATCGGATTCAGAGACGAGATCTTTATGTCCAACCGCAAACAGACAAGAGCTATCGCTCAGGGCCTTCTGGAAAGAAACTTGAGGGTGACCTGGCTTGGCAATCCGCGCGTGGAGTACCTGCGCGAGTCGTACATCGACGATGACTTTCTGCAGCTTCTGGTCGATTCGGGTTGCAACAAATTACAGGGCGGAGGGGAAGCCGGGTCCCAGCGAGTTCTGGACCTTCTGCGCAAAGACATCACCGTTGACGATATCCTGAATTTCGCGAGGCGAACCAAGAAGTTCAACATCATACCCGTCATCGCGTTCATGACCGGCATCCCCACTGAGACCAGAGAAGAACAACTTGAGACCCTGCGGTTAATAAGAGAAATCCGCCGCATCCAGCCCAAGGCCTTTATCAACGGTCCCGCGAATTTCCGGCCTTATCCGGGCGGCGAGCTGTGGGACATGTGCATCAAACGTTACGGGCTCAAGATGCCAGATTCCTTGGAGGAATGGGCACGGGCTGAAATACTGGGTGGAGCGCGCCTGCCCTGGGTCAAAAAAATGCACTTCAATCAATTCATATGGACTGAGGTGAGAGCGGACATTTATCCCAAAAAGCTCCACTGGAAGAATATTAAACGAAACCCGATCAGGGGCCTGGCCATTTTGTGCTTTGTGCTGCTTTCCAAGTTCAGGTTGAGATTCCTCTTTTACCGTTTCCCGTTCGAGTTTCGCCTGCTGGGCTTGTACTACAAATACGTTCTGAAGAAGGTGCCCGATTACGCCTGACGCAGTTTTGGCTTGCCTGCTCAGCGCGTCAATGTCAAAATCAATCACCGCGCCGCTCGAAGTCTCGGATTTCCGGGCGTGTGGTACACTTGGAGGCGAAACCCCATGAACCGGGCTAAACACGGCCGCTCGCTCCCGCAAAGGGGGAGGGCTGCCAGGACAACGAAGTCCAAAGACGGAAACGCGCGCCACAGGCAGACGCCTCCTCCCCACAGGGGCCCGGCGCGTCTCGCTGAGGCCCAACCGTCGCCGCCCAAGGCTGTAATGGACCCGGCGGGGGCTCAGATCCGGATGACTGAGTTTCCTGACAACGGGCGCTTCTTTGAAGTCCGCTTTGAGTCTATCGGAGGCCTCGGCGCCCACGCTGCCGGCCAGATCCTGACCACTGCGGCCGTCCTGCGCCTGGGGCTGAACGGGGCTCATTTCTCGTCCTACGGCTCGGAAAAGAAGGGCTCCCTCGTCCGCTCCTATGTCAGGCTGGGTCCCCACGACAAGCCGATCCGCACGAGCGCCCCGGCTGAGGCCCCCGACGCGATCGTGGTCTTCCACGCCGCTCTGCTCCGCAACCCGATCACGCTGGCCGGGCTCAGGGCCGACGGCACCTTCGTCTATAACGCTCCCCCGGGTCATGTGCCGGCTGAGCTGGAGAGGTTGCCTAAGCGGGCATGGGCTGTGAGGGTGGACGCGCTCCAGATCGCCGTCGAAGAGAAGTCAAGGCCCAACGCGGTTATGCTGGGAGCGCTCACTGCTATCTACCCGTTCCTGAGCCCAGGTGTCGTCCTGGAGGTCTTCTCTGAGGAGTTCTCGAAGCGGCACCCGGAGGCCATGGCCGCCAACAAGCGCGCCTTCGAGCGCGGAGCCAAGGAGTACGAGATCGTCTCCATGGGCGGCACGGCCAACGGGAACCTCCAGACAGTCAGGCCAGGCCCGGTGTGGGGATACGAGACCGCGCCGATCGGAGGAGTGCTCCCCGCCCCGGGCAACTCGATCTGGAATGACCTCACCGCATCCCGCGCCGGCTGGATCCCGGTGTTCGACCCGGAGCGCTGCATCCACTGCGCTCTCTGCGAGATGGTCTGCCCCGACCTCTGCCTGGCCTGGAACGCCGAAAGCGGCGCCGCCTCTCCGGCGATGCGCCTCACAGGGATCGACTACCGCTACTGCAAGGGGTGCCTGCGCTGCGTCGAGACCTGCCCCACAGGGGCGCTCACTCGCGAGGTGGAACAGCCGGGCATGGCAGAGCGGTTGAGGGTAAAGCTCTTCCCGGGAGTGGTGCCATGAGCCGGATCGCTTCCAAGCGCCCATCCCCCGCACAACGGAAAGCTCCTCTCCCGGCTGAGAACGGCGTGGCCAAGCAACGCCCGGATTTCCGCAGCGGAAACGAGGCTGCCGCCCTGGCGGCGCGTGACATCGGCTTCCACCTCATGGGCTACTTCCCGATTACGCCCTCAACAGAGGTGGCGGAGAACCTCGCCAGGATGCAGGCCGAGGGGGAGCACGAGATCGTCATGGTCCCCGGAGACGGCGAGCACGGAGCCGCCGGCATCTGCTACGGAGCAGCCCTGGGGGGAGGCAGGGTGCTCAACGTGACCTCTTCCCAGGGACTTCTCTACGCCCTGGAACAGCTCCCGGTCCAGGCAGGCACTCGCGTGCCGATGGTGCTCAACATCGCCACGCGCTCAGTCTCCGGGCCTCTTGACATAAGAGGCGACCACTCTGATCTCTACTTCGTCCTCAACACAGGCTGGATCATCCTGCTCGCCCGCGACCCCCAGGCTGTTTACGACCTGAACATGGCTGCCGTGAGGATCGGCGAGCACCCGGAGGTCCGCCTCCCGGTCCTCCTTGCCTACGACGGCTTCTTCACGAGCCACCAGAAGCGCAGGATCGAGGTGTTCGATGACCCGGAGGCCATCAGCAGGTTCCTGGGGAAGCCCAATCCGCCGATCACAGCGCTCGACCCCAGACGCCCTGCGACCTTCGGTCCGTACATGAACGACCCCGACCTCATCAACAACAAGAAACAGCTTTCACAGGCGATGGAGGCGGCCCGCCGGGTCATCCCGCAGGTTCTCGCCGAGTTCGCCGCCCTCTCAGGCCGCAACTACCCGGTGCTCGACGCCTACAGGATGGACGACGCCGAGGCAGCCGTCATCCTGATCAACTCAGCCGCCGACACCGCCAAGGAAGCGGCCGACAAGCTGAGAGACCGGGGCCACAAGGTCGGAGTGCTCTCGCCTAACGCGCTGCGTCCTTTCCCGGCAGGAGAGTTCCGCCGGGTCCTCAAGAAGGTGAGGGCTGTCACGATAGGCGATCGCGCTGACTCCTACGGCGGGGACGGCGGGAACCTTTCTCTCGAAGTCAGGGCCGCCCTCAAGCAGGACCCCAAGAACGGGACTCTCGTCCTGAGCCGGATATATGGACTCGGTGGGAGAGATTTCTACGAGGAGGACGCAGAGCAGTTTTTCCTTGAAGCTCTCAAGGCGAGCCGCAAGCGGCGCGTCGCCGTCCCCTTCGACTACTACGGCACCACCCCCGGAGAGGCGAAACGAAAGCCGCCCTCGGGACTGCCAGCCATCCCCGCCGAGGAGGTTTCGCGGGGCATGGCGAAGGTGACTCAGGATCCGGAGACCGGACGGCTCCAGGTAGAGCTGGAGCCGTTGTGGGCAATGACAGCCGTCACCCGCCGAATCGCTCCGGGACACGGCGCCTGCCCGGGCTGCGGCATCTTTCCTGTCCTGAACCAGGTCTTCTCGGTCCTGGAGGGAGACCTCGTGACGCTCTACCAGACCGGGTGCGCCATGGTGGTCACGACGGGATACCCCTCCACCGCCCATCGGATCACGTACATCCACAATCTCTTCCAGAACGGCGCTGCCACGCTCTCGGGCCTCGTCGAGATGTACCACGAACGCATGAGACGCGGGGAACTGCCCGGCTCCCCCGACATCACCTTCGTGATGGTCACCGGAGACGGCGGGATGGACATCGGCATGGGGCC
>CAZXPE010000151.1:0-5333 GCA_964642915.1 uncultured bacterium
CCACCGCGCTCTACGAGTGGAACTACCAGAAGCAGCTCCTTCACATCAAGCTGGAAGAGGGGACTGCGCGCTCTGTCGGGCAGAGAGAGGCCGTGATATTTTCGGAGCCTTTTCTTCTTAAGCGCCCGCTGCTCCAGGCGATCACCCAGGACGGGCAGTCGCCTGTCCTCCTCGTGGACGAGTGCGACAGGGCCGATGAGGAGTTCGAGGCGTTCCTTCTCGAGGTCTTATCCGAGTTCCAGGTGACAATTCCTGAGATCGGGACCGTCAAGGCGGTTCATCCGCCGTATGTGGTCCTGACCTCGAACCGCAGCCGGGAGCTCTCCGACGCCCTCCGGCGCCGCTGTCTGTATCTCTGGATCGACTATCCGTCCTTGGAGAAGGAGGTGCGGATAGTCATGACGAAGGTGCCGGGGGTGAACGAAAGGCTTGCCCGCCAGCTTTCCGGGTTCATGGAAGCGATCCGGCAGCTCAGGCTCTCCAAGGTGCCCGGGGTGGCTGAGACCCTGGACTGGGCCCAGGCGCTCGTGGCTCTCCACGCCGACCATCTGGACGAGGGGCTGGTCAGCGAAACTTTAGGGTGCATCCTTAAAGATTCCGACGACATGAAGCGGTTCGCCTTCGAGCTCAAGGAGTCGGGTATCGGCCGCTTCCTCCCAACCGAAAGCCCGTGACCGGACTCGGCGCTGCCACAGTGGAGTTCGGGAGGATGCTGAGGGGCCACGGCCTGCCCGTAACGACGGCTGAGCTTTCGGACGCCGTCCGGGCTCTTGAGCATCTGGATATCCTCGACCGGGACGAAGTCTATCTCGGCCTCAGGAGCGTCCTGCTCTCCCGGATAGAGGAGCAGCCGGCCTTTGACCGCTGCTTCGAGGCGTTCTGGAGGAGAGGTCTCCTTGTTCCTCTCGACCCCCGCGGAGAGGCGCATCAAGCTCAAGGGGCGCCGGTTACCGGAAGATGGAAGCGGGAGGAAGCTGCCCTTGAAGCCTGGGGCGACGACGGGGACGGAAAAGGAGCCGAGCCCCTGGGCGTGCCCGCGGCCGGAGACAGAGAGAGGTTGATGGAGCAGGACTTTTCGTCCTTCCCGGCAGATCAGCTCGACGAGCTTCTCCGCCTCACCGTCCTGATCGCGCGCCGCCTGGCGTCGAGATTCTCCCGCCGCAGGAGGCCGTCACGCCGGCGGGGCGTTGTGGACCTTCGCCGGACGTTCCGCGCCAACCTCATGCGCGGCGAAGTGATCGAGCTGCGCAGGAGGGAGCGGAAGAGGAAAAAGGTCCGTCTCGTTCTCCTCTGCGACGTGTCCGGCTCCATGGACCTCTACAGCCGCTTCCTCGTACAATTTCTCTACGCGCTCCAGAACGTCTTCGGAAGGGTCGAGACATTCACCTTCTCAACCAGGCTCACCCGTGTCACGGACCATCTCAAGGGGCGACCGTACCGTCAGGCGCTCAGGCGCCTCTGCGATGTGCGCGACTGGTCGGGAGGCACCAGGATCGGCGAATCTCTAGCCGCCTTCAACAGGGAGTGGGGGGCCAAGCTCCTCGACCGCAGGACGATCGTCATCATCCTCTCCGATGGCTGGGACACGGGGGAGCCCGAGCTTCTGGCCGACTCGCTCCTCGGCATCAAGCGCAAGGCCGGCCGTCTTCTCTGGCTCAATCCTCTCCTGGGAAGCCCCGCCTACCAGCCTCTCACCAGAGGGATGGCGGCCGCCTTGCCCTTGCTGGACCACTTCGCTCCGGCCCACAACCTCCGGAGTCTCCGCCGGCTCGCCGGCCAGATCAGGACGCCGTGAACGAGCTGTTTGAGCAGATCGAGAAGATCGCGCTGGGCGAGGGGAGAGCGGCCCTCGCCACGCTTGTCAACACCCGTGGGACGACACCACGAAAAGAGGGGGCCAAGATGCTCGTGGGGGCAGGCGGGAGGATCCTCGGCTCCGTCACTATCGGAGGATGCGTGGACGCGCGGGTGATCGAGGAATCCACAGCCGTGTTGGGCGGGGATGCGCCGAGGCTCCTGGAGCTTCATCTGGGGGACGAGGACGCCTGGGAGATCGGGCTCACCTGCGGGGGGACCATCGAGGTCTTCCTGGAGCCGCTCGTCCCCGGTCGCAGCGGCGACCTGACCCTGGCCTTCTACGAGAGGCTTCGCTCCCACGCGCTCGAAGGAGGGCGCGGCGCTCTGGTGACCCGTCTAGATCCGCCCCATCACGGGGCCAAGCTCATGGTTCTGGACAGCGGCTCGGTTGAGGGGACGCTCGGAGACCCTTCACTGGACCGGCGCTCGGCCGCCCTGGCCCGGGAGGCTCTGGCGCGCGGAGCCTCTGAGACGTTGTCAGTCGAGGGCGTCAGGGTCTTTGTCGAGTCGTTCATCCAGCCTCCGGTTCTGGTGATCGTTGGAGCGGGTCACGTGGCGATCCCTCTCGCCTCGATGGCCAAAACGCTCGGTTTCAGGACGGTCATAGTGGATGGACGGCCGCGCTTTGCCAACCGCGAGCGGTTTCCGGGCGCCGACGAGATCAGAGTCGGGATCCCTTCGGAGATCGTCAGCGCGATTCCCATGATCTCTTCTACGGCCCTGGTCCTGGTCGCCCACGACTACAAATATGATCTTCCGGTTCTTCGCCACGCCATCGGGACCAACGTGGGCTACGTCGGACTGCTCGGGAGCAGGCGCCGGGGGAGCGCGATACTGGACCTTCTGAGGGAGGAAGGGTTTGCCGAAGAACAGATCGCGCGCGTCAGGGTGCCCGTGGGGCTCGACCTCGGGGGAAATACGGCTCCCGAGATCGCCCTCTCCATTCTGGCCGAGATCCTTGCGGTGAAGAACGGCGCCACCGGGCTCCCCCTCAGCGAGAAGGCCGGCCGCGCGATCAGATGAACCCGGCGGAGACGTCGCTTTACAGCTCGGTCATCAGGGAGCGCTACCGGAGGCCGCGGCGCTTCGGCGGCATCCCGAACCCCGACGCGGCCTTTGAGGAGGTGAATCCGCTCTGCGGCGACCGCGTCAGGATTGAGCTTCGCCTCTCCAACGGGAGGGTGGCGGACGCGCGCTTCGCTGGGGATAGCTGCGCCATCTGCACCGCCTCAGCGGACCTCCTGGCAGAGATCATCTCGGACAGGAGCCTGGCTGAGGTTGAGCGGATCACCGCCGACGACCTGCTTCGACTGCTCGAAGCCGAGATAAGGCCGTCAAGGATGGGGTGCGTGACTCTCCCCCTCAAAGTGCTCAAAGGCGCCGTGGCAGCCGCGGAGATCAGAGCGTGAACCTCGGCGATCGCTGCCGCTCGGACTTTCCGATTCTTCAACGCGCCATCAGGGGCCGCCCCCTCATCTACCTCGACTCGGCCGCGTCCAGCCAGAAACCGCGCCAGGTCATCGACGCGATCTCGGCCTACTACTCGCGCTCCCATGCCAACGTCCACCGCTCCATCCACACGCTGGGCGAGGAGGCCACTGAGCTTCTCGAATCGGCCCGGGACGCGGTGAAGGCGTTCATCGGCGCATCCGGCCGCGAGGAGGTCATCTTCACCCGGGGGACGACAGAGGCAATCAACCTGGTGGCCCAGGCGGTGGGACGGAGCCTCCGCCCCGGAGACGAGGTGATCGTCACCGAGATGGAGCACCACTCAAACCTCATCCCGTGGCAGATCCTCTGCCGGGATCGAGGGACGGCTCTCAGGTCAGTCCCCGTGAGAGACGACGGCTTTCTCGACATGGAGGCGTTCGGGCGCATCTTGACCTCCAGGACCAGGCTCGTTGCCGTGACTCACGTCTCGAATGTCCTCGGGACGATAAACCCGGTGGCTGAGATCGCGAGCGCCTCACGCGCTGCCGGGGCCCTCGTCCTGGTTGACGGGGCCCAGGCTGTCCCTCACATCCCTGTTGAGATGGAGGCCGTTGGGGCTGATTTCTACGCGTTCTCTGGTCACAAGATGCTCGGTCCCACCGGGATAGGAGTTCTCTACGGCAGGCGCCGGGCGCTTGAGCGGCTCGAGCCGGTGTGGGGAGGAGGAGAAATGGTCAAGGAGGTCTGGATAGACCGCGCCCGGTGGAACGACCTCCCCTGGCGCTTTGAGCCCGGGACGCCTCCCATCGCCGGAGCCGTCGGCCTGGCCGCCGCAGTGGAATATCTGGGGAAGCTGGGAATGGCGGAGGTCTCGGCTCACGAGCGCTCTCTTGTCGCAATGCTGATGGACCGGCTCTCCTCGATGAAGGACGTGACGCTCTACGGCCCCAGAGACCCGGAAGCGAGAGGAGCAGCCGTCGCCTTCAACGTTGAGGGCCTTCACCCTCACGACGCCGCGGCGCTCCTCGATGAGGAGGGGATCGCTGTTCGCGCCGGGCACCACTGCGCCCAGCCGCTGATGAGGCGCCTCGGCGTCGTGGGAACAGTGCGGGCCAGCTTTTCAGTCCATTCCACCCCGTCCGAGGTGGATGCCCTTGCCGGCGCCGTCTCGCGCCTCAGGTCCAAGCTCTGACACGCTCACGGGAGACAATATGACCCGCCGGATTCTCAAAGTTGTTCCCGAGAAGTGCACAGGCTGCATGCAGTGCGAGCTGGCGTGCTCCTTCGTCCAGACGGGGACCTTCCGGCCCTCGCGCTCGGCGATCCGAGTCCACATCTTCGACGAGGAAGCCTGCTACGCGCCGTATGCGTGCTTTCAGTGCGATGAGGCGTGGTGCATGTCGGCCTGCCCCGTCAACGCGATTGCCATCAACCCGGAGACCGGCGCCAAAACGGTCCTCGGCGGAACGTGCGTGGGATGCTCCCTCTGCGTGATCGCCTGCCCGTTCGGCACCATCTTCTGCGACCCGGAGACGAGGAAGGCGCTCAAGTGTGATCTCTGCGGCGGTGAGCCCGCGTGCGCCCTGGCCTGCCCGACTTCGGCCATCGCTTACGAGGAAGCGGAGGCCGCGGGCTGGATCTCCCCGTGGGCTGAACGGGTGAACGCCCGCCACGCCGAGATCTCAGCGACTGGAGGCTCGGCATGACCGGCGGGTGGACCGGAGAGATCCTCCGCGTGAATCTATCGCGCGGGACGTGGAGGACAGAGCCGCTCAACCTGAAATGGGCGAGGGAGTTCATAGGCGGTCGCGGCCTGGCGGCCAGATATCTCTGGGAGGAGATGGACCAGGCAGTCGATCCTTTCTCGCCTGAGAACACGCTCATCTTTGCGACGGGGCCGCTGACCGGGACCAACGCCCCGTGCAGCTCCCGCTACATGGTGTTGACCAAGGGCGCTCTCACCAACGCCATTACGACATCCAACTCAGGTGGTCGCTGGGGGCCCGAGCTGAAGTTCACCGGATACGACATGGTGATAGTGGAGG
>CAZXPE010000152.1:0-5244 GCA_964642915.1 uncultured bacterium
CGATGGCGACGCCATCGAGGAGATCAAGGAACTTCTGGTTGTCGCGGGGCTGATGGAGTGAGAGGCGAAGGAAAAGGAGGCGGTTGGTGGTGAAGCTCTCCGGCGCGCGGATATTTTTGGAATCTCTCAAGCGTGAAGGGGTTGACCTGATCTTCGGCCTTCCGGGGGGGGCGGTGCTGCCGATCTACGACGTCCTGTATGACTTCCCGGGGATCCGGCACGTCCTGGCGCGCCAGGAGGCCGCCGCCGGCCATGCGGCTGAGGGGTACTCTCGCACGACCGGCAGGATCGGCGTGGCCCTCGTGACGTCGGGACCCGCGGCGACAAATCTGGTGACAGCGCTCCAGGACGCGCACATGGACTCGATCCCTATAGTCGCCTTCACGGGACAGGTGCCGACACACCTGATAGGCAACGACGCTTTCCAGGAGGCCGACAACGTCGGGATCACCCGCTCGTGCACCAAGCACAACTATCTGGTGAAGGAGACCAGGGACATCGCTCCTGTAATCAGGGAGGCGTTTTACCTCGCCGCAGCAGGCCGGCCCGGGCCGGTCCACGTGGACCTGCCTAAGGACGTCCTTGTGAAGGAAGCTGTCTTCGACTACCCGGATAAGGTCTCGATCCGCTCCTATAACCCGACCTACGAGGGCCATCCGGGCCAGATCAAAAGGGCGGCGCGCTCGCTGCTGAAAGCGAGGCGGCCTGTCCTCTACGTGGGAGGCGGAGTCATCTCAGCCAACGCTTCCGAGGAGCTGAGAAAGCTGGCTGAAATGACCCAGATTCCCGTGACAACTACCCTCATGGGGCTGGGGTCATTCCCGTCGGATCATGCTCTGTCCCTGGCGATGCTCGGGATGCACGGGACGTACTTCGCAAACATGGCGGTTCACGACTCCGATTGCCTGATCGCCGTGGGCGCGCGCTTCGACGACAGGGTGACTGGCAGGGTGGAGGCGTTCGCGCCTCACGCCGAGATCATCCACATCGACATCGACCCGTCCTCGATCTCGAAGAACATCCAGGTGCACATTCCCATCGTCGGAGATTGCAAGCGGGTGCTGGCAAGGCTGATCGAGGAGGTGGCCGAGGAGTCGAGGTCCGATATCCCCTCGATCGTCAGGGAGGCGCGCAAGCAGTGGCTAGCCCAGATCGCCGAGTGGAAGGCGAGATATCCGCTCCGCTACGACTGGGACGACAACCTGATCAAGCCCCAGCACGTGGTAAAGGAGATCTCCAGCCTCACTCAGGGCGAGGCGCTGATCGTGACTGGAGTCGGCCAGCACCAGATGTGGGTCGCCCAGTACTACCAGTTCAAGCACCCCCGAACGCTCTGCACCTCGGGAGGCCTGGGGACCATGGGGTACGGCCTTCCGGCCGCCATGGGGGCTCAGGCCGGCAACCCGGACAAGCTTGTGATCGACATCGACGGCGACGGCAGCTTCCTCATGAACAGCCAGGAGCTGGCCACGTGCGTTGAACACGGCCTGCCGGTGAAGAGCGTCATTGTCAACAACGGCGGGTACGGGATGGTGCGCCAGTGGCAGGAGATCATCTACAATAACCGCTTCTGCGCCAGCAACTTCAGCGGCACTCCCGACTTCGTGAAGCTGGCTGAGGCGTACGGCGCGGTGGGGATCCGCGCGACCAAGCCTTCGGAGGTCACGCCGGCCCTTGAGAAGATGCTCGCGACGCCGGGCCCCGTGGTGGTGGACGTCTGGGTGGACAAGGAAGAGTGCGTCTTCCCGATGGTTCCCGCCGGGGGCGCCAACAAGGACATGATCCTTGAGAAGCCCGGCAAGGCCGCGAGGGAGAAGGCGGCGAGATCTCAGACCGGCTTTTAACGGGGCGGACGAGAGGACGAGACCGTGAGGAACGGGACAGAGCCGAAAAAACACACCATCGGGGTGCTCGTCGAGAACAGGTTCGGGGTTCTCTCGCGGGTGGCGGGTCTCTTCTCCGCCCGCGGATACAACATCGAGAGCCTCTCTGTCGGGGAAACTCTTGACCCGACAGTGTCGCGCATGACGCTGGTGGTGAAGGGCGACGAGTTCATCATCGAGCAGGTGATGAAGCAGCTCCACAAGCTCATCGACGTCATCAAGGTGATCGACCTCAGCGAAGAGGACCACGTCGAGAGAGAGCTGGTCCTCCTTAAGGTAAACGCCGAGCCCGCGAACCGAGCCGAAATCCTGCGGACAGCCGACATTTTCAGGGCGAAGGTCGTTGACGTGACCCCGACAGCCTTCACGCTGGAGACCACAGGCGACGAATCCAAGATCAACGCCATCGTGGAGCTGCTCCGCCCCTTCGGGATCCAGGAGCTGGTCCGCACGGGGAAGGTGGCCATTGCAAGGGGCTCGAAGAGCCGCGTTCGGAGGAGCGAGGAGAAAATCGGAAAGCAAAGGGAACCGGCCAAAGACGCAAAGGTCATTGGCTTCGAGGATTGAAGGGAGACACTCATGCCCGCGAAAATTTATTACGATCAGGATGCCGACCTGGGGCTGTTGAAGGGAAAGAAGATCGCCGTCATCGGTTACGGGAGCCAGGGGCACGCCCACGCCCTGAACTTGAAGGACTCGGGACAGGACGTGGTGGTGGGACTCTACAAGGGCTCGAAGAGCTGGGCCAGGGCCGAGAAGGACGGCCTCAAGGTCGCCCCGGTCGCCGAGGCCGCCCAGACGGCAGGCATCATCATGATCCTCCTGCCCGACCAGACTCAGCGCCAAGTCTACGAGGAATCAATCAAGGGTGGGCTCTCAAAGGGCAAGACCCTCATGTTCGCCCACGGATTCAACATTCACTTCAACCAGATAGTGCCTCCACCGGACGTTGACGTATCTATGATCGCCCCGAAGGCGCCCGGCCACGTGATGCGTGACCTCTTCACTCAGGGGCCCGGCGTCCCCGCTCTCCTCGCCGTCCACCAGGACGTATCGGGGAAGGCGAAGGACATTGCGCTGGCGTACGGCAGGGGGGTCGGATGCACCCGGGCCGGGGTCGTGGAGACCACCTTCAGGGAGGAGACCGAGACCGACCTCTTCGGAGAGCAGACCGTCCTTTGCGGGGGGGTGTCGGCGCTGATCAAGGCCGGCTACGAGACGCTGGTCGAGGCGGGATACCAGCCGGAGATGGCGTACTTCGAGTGTATGCACGAGCTGAAGCTGATCGTTGACCTCTTCTACCAGGGCGGCCTCGCCTACATGCGCTACTCTGTCTCTGACACCGCCGAGTACGGTGACTATACCCGCGGCCCGCGTGTCATCGACGACCGGGTCAAGGCGGAGATGAAGAAGATCCTCGCCGAGATCCAGTCGGGCCAGTTCGCCCGCGAGTGGGTGCTCGAGAACCAGGCCAACAGGGCGAGCTTTCTCGCCATGAGGCGGAAGGAGGCCCAGCACCCGATTGAGGATGTCGGCAAGCGGCTCAGGGGGATGATGTCGTGGATCAAGCCGCCCCGGATGTAGCGCCGGGTTACCGGCGCGGCGCTAGCCAGGGGCGGGAGGTTGTGGAATACTGTAGATCGTGAGCCGTTTACGCATCCCGGTGGCGCCGGAGGGGTGGCCGTTCATTCTCCCTCCGCTTGGGATCGCCGCGCTCCTCGCCTTGCTCGGCTGGTGGGGGGCGGCGGCGCTGTTCGCGTCTGCTGGCGCGGCGTGCCTCGGTTTTTTCCGCGACCCTGAGCGGGCGCCTCCAGCGATTCCCGGGGCGATCCTCTCTCCGGCTGACGGGAGGGTGATGGAGATCGTGGACGGGACGCGGGAAGAGTTTGTGGGGGAGGCCGTGCGGGTGTCTATCTTCCTCTCGCCCCTTGACGTACACGTGAACCGCTCCCCCATCGCGGGCCTGGTGGCGGGGGTGGAGTATAAGGTGGGGCGCTTCCTGGCGGCCTACCACCGGGAGGCGTCAGAGGAGAACGAGCGTTGCTCCCTCTCTCTCCAGGGGGAGACGGCGCGGGTTACGGTGAGGCAGATCGCCGGGGTACTCGCGCGACGGGTCGTCTGCCGGGTCAGGCCGGGGGACAAGCTGGAGGCGGGGGAACGGTTTGGCCTGATCCGCTTCGGCTCCAGGACCGATCTCTTCATGCCGAAAGGGACCGAGATCCATTGCGGGCCGGGGGATAGGGTGCGGGGCGGAGAAACTATACTCGGGGTGGTGAGATGAGACGAAGACTGATTCGCCGGGAGGGGCCCAGGATCCCGCGGCGCAGGCGCTGGCAGGAGTTCAGAGAGAAGCGGCGGGGGATCTTCTTGCTCCCCAGCCTCCTGACCACCGGCAACATCTTCTGCGGCTTTTTGGCGATCATCCTGACGGTGGACGGCCGCCCCACCGACGCGGCGCTGGCGATATTTGTTGCCATGGTCATGGACATCCTGGACGGGAAGGTGGCCCGGCTCACCAAGACCACAACGCAGTTCGGCATCGAGTTCGACTCGCTGGCCGATGTGGTCTCGTTCGGTGTGGCCCCGGCCTTCCTGCTTTACGTTTGGGCATTTTCCCATCTTGGCCGGGCGGCGTGGCTTGCCTCATTCCTGTTCGTCATATGCGGGGCTCTCAGGCTGGCCCGCTTCAACGTCTATTCGGGCGTGGCCGATCGGCGCTTCTTCGTTGGCCTTCCCATTCCCGCCGCCGCCGGGCTCGTCGCCTCGACGGTCCTGCTCCTCGGCGGGGCGGAGCTGGCGCGGTGGGAGCTGTTCGCCATCAGCGCCGTCACGTATCTCGTGGCGCTTTTGATGGTCTCGACGTTTCGGTACTGGAGCTTCAAGGAGGTGGACTTCGCCCGGCGACACCCGTTCGGGATCCTGGTCATCGTCGTGCTCGGACTTCTGATCGTGGCGACACACCCGCAGCTCGTGCTCTTCACCCTGTTCAGCATCTACGCGCTCTCGGGGCCGGCGCGCCGCCTCCGGGGGCGGAAGGTTGAAACCCAGACAACGCCAGTTGAGGCAGAGGGTGAGGGCCGCGCCGAATGAAACCGCCTGGCCTGTGAAGGAGAAGGACATGGACCGAGTCATTATCTTCGACACCACGCTCAGGGACGGCGAGCAGGCCCCCGGTTTTTCAATGAACACGCTGGAGAAGCTGGAGATGGCCAGGCAGCTCGCCCGGCTCAACGTTGACGTGATCGAGGCCGGGTTCCCCATCTCGTCGGAGGAGGACTTCGAGGCCACCCGCGAGGTGGCCAAACGGGTCGGCACTCTCCCGGATGCCCCGATCATCTGCGGGCTCAGCCGCGTCGGGCTG
>CAZXPE010000153.1:0-5226 GCA_964642915.1 uncultured bacterium
TTGGCCGTGCCGCCGCTTATGGCCAGCGAGTACTGGCTCCAGGCGGTCCTGATCCCGTTCCTGATCTACTCGCTGGCCGCGCTCGGGCTGAACCTCCTGACAGGGTACGCCGGGCAGCTCTCCCTCGGCACCGGAGGATTTATGGCCGTCGGAGCCTATTCGGCTTTCAAGCTCACGACTGCATTCCCCCAGGTCAATATCATCCTGGTGTTCCTCCTCTCAGGGCTCATCGCCGCGGCCGTCGGGCTCCTCTTCGGCATCCCGAGCCTCAGAATCAAGGGGTTCTACCTGGCTGTGGCGACGCTGGCCTCCCAGTTCTTCCTGATCTGGCTCTTTAACAAGGTGCCGTGGTTCGTCAACTACGCTCCCTCAGGCACCATCACCGCCCCCAACCGTGCCGTGTTCGGCGTGCTGATCACCGGCCCCAACTCGACGGCTCAGGCGCGCTATGTGGCGGCCCTGGCCCTGGTCGCCATTTTCGCCCTGGTCGCCAAGAACCTGGTCCGCGGCCGCGTTGGGCGGTCGTGGATGGCGATTCGCGACAGGGACATAGCCGCAGAGATCATCGGGGTCAGGCCGCTCAGGACGAAGCTGCTCGCCTTCGGGATCAGTTCCTTTTACTGCGGAGTGGCGGGCGCCGAACTGGTCTTCCTGTTCCTGGGCAGCGCTGAGACTCTCGCCTTCGACATCAACCAATCGTTCCTCGTGCTGTTCATGATTATCGTCGGGGGGCTGGGCTCGATCCTGGGCTCCTTCCTGGGGGCGGCTTTCATCATCCTGGTCCCGATCTTCCTGACCAACTTGCCCCACTGGGTGGGGCTCAGCATGTCAGTCGCGCTGCTGAAGCAGATCGAGCTGATGATTTTCGGCGCCCTGATCATCTTTTTCCTGATTGTCGAGCCCCACGGACTGGCGCGGCTCTGGCAGATCGCCAAAGAGAAGCTGCGCCTGTGGCCGTTCCCCCACTAACCAAAAGGAGGAGGCAACCATGAAACGACACGTGCTCTGGGTCGTCCTGCTGGCCGCGGCTCTCGTCGCCGGTCCCCTGGCGCCGGCCGCCCTGGCCCAGGACAAAGGGTCGATGTTCATCCCGCTCCTGGTGTACCGGACGGGAGCCTACGCCCCCAACGGCATCCCGGCCGCAAACGGCTTCAACGACTACTTCAACCTCCTCAACGAGCGCGACGGCGGCGTCAACGGCGTCAGGATCGCCTTCGAAGAGTGCGAGATGCAGTACGACACGAAGCAGGGGGTCGAGTGCTACGAGCGCCTGAAGGCGAAGAGCCCCGTCCTCGTCAACCCCTTCAGCACCGGCATCACCTATCAGCTCATCCCCAAAGCCCCTGTGGACAAGATCCCGCTCCACCCGATGGGCTATGGGATGACCGCAGCGGCCGACGGGCGCTGGTTCGCCTGGGTGTTCAACTTCCCGATGACCTACTGGAGCCAGGCCTCGGCCTTCATCAAGTACGTCGGCCAGCAGGAAGGCGGGATGGACAAGCTGAAGGGGAAGAAGATCGCCCACATCTACCACAACAGCCCCTACGGGCGTGAGGCCAACCCGACGCTGGAGGAACTGGCGAAGCGGCTCGGCTACGAGCTGACGCTGCTCGCCGTTGACCACCCGGGGCAGGAGCAGAAGGCGACGTGGCTCCAGATCAGGCGGCTCAACCCCGATTGGATCTACATCTCGGGCTGGGGAGTGATGAACCAGGTGGCGATCAAGGAGGCCGCGACCATCGGCTTCAAGATGGACAGGGTCGTCGGCAACTGGTGGACGGGGACAGAGGCCGACGTGGTGCCGGCAGGCGAGGCCGCCAGGGGTTACAAGTCGATGAACTTCCACGCCCCAGGCACCGGCTTCAAGGTCCACCAGGAGATCTTCAAGTACGTCTATGACAAGGGGAAGGGCGCCTACGGGAAGGACCGCGACAAGGTCGGCGAGGTGCTCTACAACCGGACGGTGATCAACGGGATGCTCAACACCGAGGCCATCCGCACAGCCATGGGCAAGTACGGCAACAAGCCGCTCACCGGCGAGCAGGTCCGCTGGGGCTTCGAGAACCTGAACCTGACAGAGAAGCGCCTGGAAGAGCTGGGCATGAAAGGTCTCACGCGGCCGCTCCGCGTGACCTGCGAGAACCACGAGGGCAACGGCATGGCGCTGGTCCAGCAGTGGGACGGGAAGAAGTGGACCATCGTCTCAGACTGGATCGAGCCGATGCGCGAGGTGGTCCGCCCCAAGCTCGAGGCCGCGGCGGTGGAGGAGGCCAAGAAGCTCGGCTACACCATGCGCGACTGCGCGAAGGAGCAGTAGAGATCGTGAGCGCCGCGAGCGGCACGGCCCAGCCGCTGCTCTCAGTCAACAACATCGAGGTGATCTATGACCATGTGATCCTCGTGTTGAAGGGAGTGTCGCTCCGGGTCCCCGAGGGGGGCGTCGTGGCCCTCCTCGGGGCCAACGGCGCAGGCAAGAGCACGACGCTGAAGGCTATGTCCGGGCTGCTCAGGACCGAGCGAGGAGAGGTCACCAAGGGCTCCATCGAGTTCCAGGGAGAGCCGATTCACAGGAAGGACTCCGCCGAAGTGGTTGGAAAGGGCATCGTCCAGGTCATGGAGGGGCGCCGCGTCTTTGAACACCTGACCGTTGAGGAGAATCTGTTGACGGGCGCCTACACCCGGAGGGACGGTTCGGCGGCGCAGGACCTGGAAATGGTGTACGGCTACTTCCCCCGGCTGACCCAGCGTCGCGGCGTCAGGGCCGGGTACATCTCCGGAGGCGAGCAGCAGATGCTGGCCATCGGACGGGCCCTGATGGCGCGCCCGAAGCTGATGCTGCTGGACGAGCCGTCAATGGGGCTGGCGCCGATGCTGGTTCAGGAGATATTCGAGATCGTCAGCAGGCTGAACCGCGAGGAGAACGTGGCTGTCCTTCTCGCCGAGCAGAACGTCGCCATGGCGCTCAGGTTAGCCCGGTACGGCTACGTGATGGAAAACGGCCGGATCGTTCTGGACGGCGAGGCTGAAAAGCTCAGAGAGAACGAGGACGTCCGTGAGTTCTATCTCGGCCTCTCGGGAGTGGGGCAGAGAAAGAGCTACCGCGACGTCAAGCACTACCATCGCCGCAAGCGCTGGCTGAGCTGAGGGGCCCGCATGGGAGGAGGCGTCCAGCTCCGGATCGAGCAGGTCTCGAAGAGCTTCGCCGGCGTCCAGGCCCTCCTGCGCGTGAACGTGGAGGTTCAAAAGGGCGAGATCCTGTCCGTCATCGGGCCCAACGGGGCCGGCAAGACCACGCTGATAAATTGCGTCAACGGCGTGTTCCATCCGGAAGAGGGGCGGATCCTGCTGGACGGGACCGACATCACCCGCCTGGCCCCGTCGCGGATTGCGGCCCTGGGGATCGCCCGCACCTTTCAGAACATCGCCCTGTTCAGGGGCATGACCGTGCTGGACAACCTGATGCTGGGCCGCCACATTCACATGAAGAACGGCGTATTCCGCTCCCTGTTGTACTGGGGGCCCGGGCAAAAAGAGGAAGTGGAGCACCGCAACGCGGTGGAGGACATCGTTGACTTTCTGGAGATCGAAGCCGTTCGCAAGCAGATGGTGGGCTCGTTGCCGTACGGTCTTCAGAAGCGCGTGGAACTGGGACGGGCCCTGGCCCTGCGTCCCAAGGTGCTTCTCCTCGACGAACCCACGGGCGGGATGAACGTCGAGGAAAAGGAGGACATGGCCCGCTTCATCCTGGACGTCAACGAGGAGTGGGGGGCCACAGTCATCCTGATCGAGCACGATATGGGAGTCGTGATGGACATCTCCCAGCGGGTCGTGGTTCTCGACCTGGGAAGAAAGATCGCCGAGGGGACCCCTCAGGAAGTGAAGAGCGACCCCCGAGTGGTTAAGGCGTACCTCGGCGTCAAGGCTAGCTAAAATGCGGAATGCCGAGACGCTTCCTCAGCTCCTCGTTCGGAACGCCGGGAAGCTCGGCGGCAAACCGGCCATCAGAGAGCTGGACAGAGGGATATGGCAGGAGTTCTCCTGGCGGGAGTCGCTCGCCCGGGTGCGCGCCATCGCCCTCGGTCTTCGGGCCCTGGGCTTCGGCCGGGAGGAGAAGCTGGCGCTCCTCTCAGACAACCGCCCCGAAGCCTTCTGGGCCATTCTTGCCGCCCAGGCCGTCGGCGGGATCCCGGTCCCGCTCTATCAGGACTCCATCGCCAGGGAGATCCGGTACGTCATCGATCACTCGGACGCCTCTGTCGTGCTGGCCGAGGATCAGGAGCAGGTGGACAAGGTCCTGGAAATCCGGGAGGGGCTTCTCAACATCCGGCGGATCCTTTACGACGATCCGAAGGGGATGCGCCATTACAAGGACCCGCTTCTCATGAGCCTCCGGGACCTCGAGGAGGAAGGCCGCCGTCTCGATCGGGCCGAGCCGGGCCTTTTTGAGGAGCTGGTCCTCCGGGGGAAGGGCGAGGATGTGGCGATCATCTGCTACACCTCCGGCACCACCGGCGCTCCCAAAGGCGCCATGATCACCCACCGGAACATGATTCGGGCCGCTGAGAACTTCATGATCCGGGAGCGCTACCGGGAGGGAGACGAGACGCTCTCTTACCTGCCGCTGGCCTGGATCGGAGAGCTGGCCTGGTCTCTGGGGGCGGCGCTCGTCCGGGGGCTCACCGTCTCATTTCCCGAGCGCCCTGAGACGGTCCAGGCGAACCTGAGAGAGATCGGCCCCCACATCTTTCTGGCCCCGCCCCGGATTTGGGAGAACCTGGTCTCCCAGGTCCATGTCCGGATCGAAGAATCGAGCCGGCTCAAGCGGTGGATCTTCCATCGCCTGATGCCCCTCGGCGAAGAGAGGGCCCGCCTCTGGATGGAAGGGAAGCCCGTTCCGCTGCCACTCCGCCTCGGTTGCCTGTTGGGAGAGATCTTTCTCTTCGGAGCGCTCAGAGACCACATGGGACTCAGGCGCGTCCGCTACGCTTACACCGGCGGCGCCCCCCTCGGCCCCGAGGTCTTTCGCTTCTTCCGGGGGCTCGGGGTTAATCTGAAGCAGGTCTACGGCCAGACAGAGAACTGCGCGTTCTTCGCCTGCCAGTCTGACGACCGGGTGAAGCTGGGAACGGTGGGTCCCCCGTGCGCCGCCCTCGAAGCGCGCCTGAGCGAGGAGGGAGAGCTGCTCTCCCGGGGAGACACGCTCTTCGCCGGCTACTACAAGAACCC
>CAZXPE010000154.1:0-5187 GCA_964642915.1 uncultured bacterium
GCGCCGCGTTCCCCGTCTGGCGGCAATCTGTTGTGCTCCCCGAGAGGTTCAGCGAGTTGCGGGGTCGGCCGGGGCTGGTAATCGGCGCCCCTCAAGGCGGCTCTGATGAGGCGGCAGCGCGGATCGGAGCTGAGCTGGCCCGCAGGACAGGCTTCGGGCTGGTCGCCACCACCGGTCCCGCCGATCCTGACGGAGGGTACGAGAGCAGGGTGAGAGAGGTCTCTGGGGGCCCTCTCAGGCTCTATGTCGAGATCACCGGCGGGAGCCGCGGGGAGAAGTCCGGAAGGATCGAGATGGCAACCATCGGAATGAGCGGGGCTGACGTCTGGCGGCTCGGCACCCTCTTCGAGATGATCCGCGATGCCCAGCTCGCCGGCCATAGCGAGAAGCTCCGCCTTGACGTGAGGGTCGTGCAGACGGACACGATGAGTTTGGCCGCTTCGGGCGGCGAGGGAGCCGGAATCTACCGGATCTCTGAGCGGGCCATCCGCATCGAGCTTCCACGCGCGGTCCGCGCCGAGGGACGGGAGGTGTACACGCGGATCCTCGCAGAGTTTCTGAGCGAGTCGTCCCGCCTTCTCCTGCCTAAGGCGAGGTGATGCTCCCGGTCTTTACCGCTGAGGAAGTGAGGCGGCTGGACCGCCGGGCGGTGGAGGAGATGGGGATTCCAAGCCTCACCCTGATGGAGAACGCAGGCGACGGGGCCGCCGCTGAGATCGTCGGGCGATTCGCCCCGCGAGAGCGCCGCCAGGTGGTGATCGCCGCGGGGAGGGGGAATAACGGCGGGGATGGATTCGTCGTCGCCCGCCTCCTGCGGGAGCTTGAGAGCTCAGTCTCCGTTTTCCTCCTGGGGCGAGAGAAGGACGTCGCGGGTGACGCCGCTGTCGAGCTTGCCCGCTTTTTGGAGCGGGGGGGAGAGGTCGTTGAGGTCACAGGCCCCGATCGCCTCGACCAGCTTGAAGCCGCCTGCCGGGCCTCAGACCTGATCGTCGATGCTCTCCTCGGGACGGGGCTCACCGGGCCCGCGAGGGACCTCGTGGCGGAGGCCATAGAAGCGATCAACCGCTCAGAGAAGCCGGTTGTCTCTCTCGATCTTCCTTCAGGGCTTTCTTCAGACCGGGGTGAGCTTTTGGGCCCCGCGATATGGGCGGCGCTCACAACGACGTTCGCCGGATGGAAGCGCGGGCTTCTCCTTCACCCGGGGGCGAAAAGGGCCGGCGATGTCCGCGTGGTTGACATTGGGATCCCGCCCGGCAAGGCGGAGCTTGGCACCGCGACATTTCTTCTGGAAGCTGCTGACATCAAGCCGCTCTTTCCCGCCCGCCCGCCGGATGCCCACAAGGGGAGTTACGGCCATTTACTTATTGTAGCCGGGTCTGAGGGAAAGACAGGCGCCGCGGCCCTCGCAGCGAGGGCGGCCCTCAGGAGCGGGGTCGGCCTCGTGACCGTCGCCGCGCCCGCAAGCCAGCAACCGGTCATTGCTGCGCTCGGAATGGAGTTCATGACAGAGCCGCTCCCCGAGACAGCGGCGCGGTCGCTCTCCTTCAAAGCGAAAGATCGGATTATCGAGCTGGCTGGGAAAGCCGATGCTGTGGCGGTCGGGCCCGGACTCTCTCTGGACCCAGAGACCCAGGCGCTTGTGCGTGAGCTGGTGAGGGACCTTGAGCGTCCTCTGGTCGTGGATGCCGACGGGCTCTCTGCCCTCGCCGATCACCTTGACATCCTGAGTGTGGCCCGCTTCCCCCGTTGCCTCACCCCTCATCCGGGAGAGATGGCGAGGATGCTTCAGACCTCTGTGGCTCAGGTCCAGTCGGACAGGATCGAGACGGCCCGCGCCTTCTCTTCCCGCTTCGGAGCGTTCCTGGCGCTGAAAGGGGCGGGGAGCGTGATCGGCGGGCCGGGAGGCCGCGTCTTCATCAACCCTACCGGGAACCCCGGAATGGCGACAGGAGGCGCCGGAGACGTCCTCACCGGGATGGCCGGGGCGTTACTCGCTCGCGGGCTCAAGCCGCTTCAGGCTCTCCAGGCGGCTGTCTATCTTCACGGCCTGGCGGGAGATCTGGCGAAGGACGAAAAGGGGGAAGAGGGACTTATCGCCGGCGACATCCTTGAAGCGATCCCCGCGGCCATCTTGAAGCTCCAGTGCGATGGGTGAGATCAGGATCGAGAGCATGAGCCCCGAAGAGACCCGCAGGGCAGGCGAGTTGCTCGCCGCCCGCCTCGGCCCGGGCGATGTCGTCGCCTGCGTCGGGGAGCTGGGGGCCGGGAAGACCTGCTTCATCCAGGGGGTGGTCTCAGGCCTCGGAGCGGCGGGACCGGTCACCAGCCCGACCTTTGTGCTGATCAATCGCTATCAGGGCCGCCTCCCGATCTACCATCTCGACCTCTATCGGACCGAGAGCCTGACAGAGATCCTGGACCTCGGGGTCGAGGAAATCCTCTCAGGCGACGGCGTCACCGTCATCGAATGGGGGGAGAAGCTCATCCCGCTCCTCCCTTCACGCGCGATCGTCGTCAGGATCTCGGGACTGGGCGACGAGCCGCGCGAGATCGTCATCGAGAACGCGCCGGGTTCAAATGCGGGATGCGGAATGCGGAGTCCGGAATGAAGAGGACGTGGTGAGCGCGATGAAGCGGATCAGAGACTGGCCTGAAGAGGAGCGGCCGAGAGAGCGGCTCTACAGGAAAGGTCCGGCGAGCCTCGCCGATGCCGAGCTTCTCGCCATTCTTCTCGGGACAGGGACCATGGGACAGACAGCGCTGGACCTGGCCAGGGAGCTTCTCACCGGGGACGGCGCACTCTCCAAGCTGGCAGGGCGGGAGGTGGGAGAACTGAAAAGGCTCAAAGGTGTGGGGCTGGCCAAGGCGACCAAGCTCGCCGCGGCGTTCGAGCTGGCGCGGAGGCTCAGGTCACGGGCCGACGGCGGCACGAAGGCGCTGGGGAGCCCTGAGGCTGTCTTCTCCCGCTTCGGACCCTTGATGGAGGACCTGAAAAAAGAGGTCTTTCGCGTCGTGCTGCTGAACTCCCAGAACGGATATATCAAAGACGAGATTATCTCTGAGGGGACGCTTTCAGCCAGCCTCGTCCACCCCAGGGAGGTCTTTCAACCTGCCATCAGAGAGTCAGCCGCCTCGCTGATCCTTGTCCACAACCACCCGAGCGGCGACCCTACCCCGAGCAGAGAGGACGTAAGGCTCACCCGCCAGCTCGTTGAAGGGGCGAAGCTCCTTGATTTGAAGATTCACGACCATGTGATCATCGGGAGGGGGAGGTTCGTTAGCTTGGCCCAGCGCGGCGTGATATAGCCGGGGGCGAGAGCCCTACCCTTTGGCCAGCTTTTCGACCTCCCGCTTCGACATCGTCAGGATCCGCCCGAGAAGCGTCTTTACTTTCCTCTCCGGAACGCGGTCTGCCAGGATCAGCTTTTTCGACTTAGTGCCGTTGACGATGTAGGCGACCCAGTCATCGAGGCTCGGCGTCCCTCGCCATGCGATGGTGAGCCCGCTCTGACGCATCCGCTTCCGACCCTCGACCTTTGCCAGTGGTTTGCGAGTGACCTCCATAAACGATCTCCGCGATCTCCTCGATGAATGAGTTCACCGCACGCCAATAAGAGAGCAATTCCCATTCGAACGCGCTTACCTTAGTGACGCGTGAGAAGAATGTCAAGGGCGCGTTTCGCCGCGATGGACGCGCCTTCGCTCGCTTGATGAGCGGCGGAAGCAGGCCAGACGAGCGTTTCACTGAAACGCTTCCCGCTGTGGACGACTGGATGCGCTCTTTCGGGCGCCGCGCTCGTGAGGGCGCGTCAAATCTGGCGAATCCGGCGGCTGTGGATAACTGTGGAAAAGTGGATAACCTGTGAGTATCAAGTCCCTTTCCCTGATCCCTTCAGTGATTCGAGTCCGCTCCATCCGCGCCGGTCAAGCTCCCGAGCGAGCGCTGTCAGGATCCGCCGGGCGAGGAGAGGTCCCTGCGTTATGAACCCCGTGAGGTATCCGCAGGCGTTTGCTCCTGCTCTGAGTGCCGCGAGCGCCTTTTCCGGAGTGTCGATGCCTCCCGTGGCGATGATTTCGATCGAATCGCCGAAAATTCTCCTGAGCCGCCTGACGTTTTCGAGCGTCGCCGGGAAAAGCTCCGGCCCCGAGAGCCCGCCTGCTCCCTGGGAGAGCCTGGGCTCGTCCACCCTGCGAGTGTTGCCGCAGTTGACGATGCCGATGCCGTGTTTCAGGGCGGCCGGTATGATCGCCCGCTCGTTAGTCTCCTGAAAATCAGGTGAGAGCTTCACGATCAGAGGCTTCTCTGTCGCGGCCCTGACCGCCTTGAAGAGGTCGGCAACTTCATCAGGCTTCTGGCTCCACCGGTAGACCAGGGCTGTGTTCGGCGAAGATATGTTGAACTCGACCAGGTCGCCGAACGTGGCGAGGGCTCTCACGAGCGTCACGTAGTCGTCGATCGACTCCCCGGCGACAGCCGCGATGAGAGGCACCCTGTGGGGGAGGTGCCGGAGCATGGCACGGTACGCCTCCAGCCCTGGGTTCCTGAAGCCGTTGCAGTTGATGAAGCCCGGTCCGCCGGGGGTCTCCACCCGAACGAGGTTAGGCCTGGGGTGGCCGGAGCGCGGGTTCACCGTGATGCTCTTGGTGATGACGGCTCCGAACCCGATTCCCATCGCGCGCTTGAGGATTGCGGGGTCGTAGTACATGGAAGAGAGGATGAGCGGGTTGGGGAGCCTGACCCCTCCTAGCGTCACGGCGAGGCGAGGATCCTCAAGGCGGAAGAGCGGGAGGCGGTCGAGAGGGATCCACCTGAACGCGGCCTGGCCGAGCCCAACTGCCGCTGCTTCGGGGAGCCGGGAGAGAACCCAGCGATAGATCAGGCGATAGAGCGCGTCGGTAATCTCAACCATGGGCGTGATCCCCACGGAGGATACACTAATTCGGGACCCGGCGTGAAGCGAGGTGTAAACTCAGTTTCATGCCGCCCTGGATGATCTTGAATGGTTGCAAACGCGCCGTGATCGCAGGCCTGGTCCTCCTGGCCGCCGAGGCAGTTTGGGCCGGCGGCTCCAACTACGGGATCGCTCCGGGGGCCAGACCCCGGCTTGAAGGGAAGATCTCAGAATGGGCGGTCCCCACCCCCCAGTTCGCGCGCGACCCCGCTCCAGGGCCCGACGGCAACATCTA
>CAZXPE010000155.1:0-5173 GCA_964642915.1 uncultured bacterium
CCTGGGAAAATGCTGAAGCGTATGCGGAGACTCTGAAGGACGCCATCAAGCGAATTCCCGCTCATCTTTGATCTCCCTCCACCGTCAGCTTCGAACCATCGCCGAAACCGAATACTCCGCCATCGTGACCGACGTCTCGGTCATCGGACGACGCACCGTCGGGTCAGGCAAACTACGAATCCGATTCCGCGATGGAAGCTATCTCGACGTTTGGGTGAGCCCATCAGGTCGATACTCCTACCACTGGGAGCAACGAGCGCAACGCGGCCGCATTTGGCGCCATGACAACGCTCCCGATCATCCGGAGATCGAAACGTTCCCCAAGCACCTCCACGACGGAGACGAGGCAACCGTGCGTCCGAGTCACGTGGACGATGACCCCCTGCTCGCCATCCGTCAGCTCCTCGATCACATCCGCCAGCAGATGGAGCGCGCGCAGGGGGGGATTCAATAGATGTCGCTGGGGCCAAAGGATTGCTCCGTCTCTGCGCCGAACGGGCGCAGAGTGATGGCCTGGGGGTCGAGGACGACGCCGACCCGGCTGCCGCGCTGGCGCAGGACACGGGGGTTGGAGTGATCGACGGCAATGAGGCTTCCGTCGGCTAGCTCAAACCGGCCGGGCCTGGTCCGATGGGCCCCGGTGAAGGCGCCCTTCTCGTGGCCGAAGAGCTCGGACTCGAGCAGGCTCTCGGTGAGGGCGGAGCAGTTGACGACGGCCAGCCGATGATCGCGCCGGGGGCTGGCGTCGTGGATGGCGCGGGTGATGAGTTCTTTGCCGGTGCCGCTCTCGCCCTGGAGGAGGACGGTGGAGCCGGAGGGGGCGACGGTCCGCACGAGGTCCAGCAGGCGCTGGATGTTCTCGCTCCGGCCCACGATCTGATCACACACGCTCAGCCCTCAGCATCCTGCCAGAGCCGAATTGACCATCTGACTTTTTTCCGTGTATCATGCGCTCATGAACGCCACAACCAATCCGGCGCTCTCTCGGCTCCTCGTCCGAGCAAAGAGCGATCCTGACATCCTTGCGGTCGTCCTTTTCGGAAGCCGGGCCCGAGGAGACGCGGCCCCAGACTCTGATATCGACGTCTGCCTCGTGCTCGGATCTGATCCAGGCTCCCATCTGGCTCGCGCCCACAAGAGACTTGAGTACCTTGCCGATGCCGACTTCGACGTCGTCATCTTTCAGCAGCTCCCCCTTTTCATAAGAAGCCGGGTCCTCAAGGAAGGAACGGTTCTGTTTGTCCATGATGATGACGCCCTGTACGCCCTCGCCACCAGGACCGCGCGAGCCTTCGAGCGCTTCCGGCCCATCTACCGCCAGTATCTCGATCACGTCGCTCGTGATTGATCAAGACCGCCTTCTCGCCAAGCTCGATGGATATCTCGGAGAGTTGCGCTCTATTGCCCCTCGGCAATTCGAAGAATATCTCCGCATCGAGAAGAAACGCGCCTGTGAGCGATTGGTGCAGGTCTTAGTGGAAACGGCGATTGACGTTTGCTCCCTTCTCGTGACGGGGCTCCGTCTCGGTTTGCCTGGCGAGGAAGATGACCTCTTTGAAAAGTTGGTCCAACGGAGCGTGATTCCGCCCGCGATGTCTGACACCCTGAGACGCATGAAAGGGCTCAGGAACCTTCTCGTTCACGAATACGGACGCGTGAACGACGAAATCGTCTTTGAAACGATCCGCCAGCGCCTCGGAGATTTCGACGCCTTCAAGCGCGAAGTCCTGGCTTTTCTTCGTGGTTTCAGCCCTCCTCGTCATTCAGCGGGATAACCGCCCCTCCATCTCACCCTCTCCCCTCGCTCGATACCCCTCACCTCTTCTCCTCTCCCCGGTGAGGGAGAGGCACGGTGAGGGGGCGGAGGGTGATAGCCTCCGGGTCGAGGACGACGCCGACCTTGCTCCCACGCTGGCGGAGAACGCGGGGGTTGGAGTGATCGGCGGCAATGAGGCTTCCGTCGGCCAGCTCAACCTGGTAGCGTGCGAGCGGGCCGAGAAACGTCGCGGCGCGAATCTCCCCGGTCAGGAGTCCGCTTGAGGAGGACACGAGAGAGATCGCCTCGGGGCGGCAGAAGAGCAGCACTTTCGCGCCAGGCTGAAAGAGTCTCTCGCCCCGCCGGGGCACGGCGAGCCGGGTTCCCTGAAGCGACACGCCAACGACATCGCCCTCGGTCCAGAGCGCCTCGCCCTCCAGGCTGTTGGTCTGGCCGATGAACTCGGCGACGAAGGGCGTGCGGGGGTGGTGATAAACGTCCATGGGGCTTCCCACCTGCTCGATCACCCCTCGGTTCATGACGACCATGAGGTCTGAGAGGGCCATGGCCTCTTCCTGATCGTGGGTGACGTAGATTGCTGTGATTCCGAGCGACTCCTGAAGCCGACGGATCTCCTCGCGCATCTGGACCCTCAGCTTGGCGTCGAGGTTGCTGAGAGGCTCGTCGAAGAGGAGGACCTGAGGCTCGGTGACGAGGACCCGGGCGATGGCCACCCGCTGCTGCTGTCCCCCGGAGAGCTGATTCGGATACCTGTCAGTCAACCCTTCGAGGCGCATCAGGCTGAGCGCTCCGGCAACCTTCTCACGAATGGTTGATCTGGGAAGCTTCTTGACCCGAAGGCCGTAGGCGACGTTTCCGAAGACGGTGAGATGGGGGAAGAGGGCGTAGTTCTGAAAGACCGTGCCGGTCGGCCGAGCGTAGGGGGGCACGCGGGTAATGTTCTTGTCTCCGATCCAGATCTCACCGGTGTCGGGCTCGTAAAATCCTCCGATGCAGCGGAGGGTGGTGGTCTTGCCGCACCCTGAGGGGCCGAGGAGCGCGGTGAGCTTGCCGGGCGAGAATTCAAAGTTGAACGCCTTCACGGCCTCCACGGCCCCGAACCGCTTTGTGACTCCGCTGAGCCGAACCGCGACTGAATTCATCAGTTGGCCCTCAGCCGTCCGCAATCAGCGTTCGGTCTCCTGACGGCTGAGAGCTGACCGCTGATTGCTTCATAGTTTGAAGAGAGATTCGGCGGTGCCGGTGATTCGATACAAGAGCATCAGGGCCGCGATGAAGGCCGGACGGAGAAGGGGCAGGAGCACCCGGCGAAAGGTCTGCCCCCAGCGGGCCCCGAGGTCGGCTGAGGCGTCTTCAAGGACCGGATCGATCTGCTGGAGGGGCGAGGCGCCGGCGCTCGACCACATAGGCCACGGCCATCCCGATCAGCGCCGCAACGACAGCGCCGATCGCGGCGAGGCCAAGGCTGTTGATGATCGAACGCCCCGCGTGAGCGAAGATCGTCCGGTAATGGGCGGCAGATCGAAACGCGCCGCGAACCTGAGCAGTTACCACCACCAGTCAAGCACGAACTTTCCTTCCAGGCCGAACCTTGCTTCTAGCAGGCCTAACTTTGAGTAGCCCAGGAACCTTTCTTCTAACGCAGCAAACGTTAACAAGGCGCCCAGGGCCTCGTGAGCCGGTGCCGGCGTCGCAAAGAAGACGTTGATTAGGTTTTTGGCAACCCGGTTGATCCCGCGCCCAACGATGATGCTCCGGTCATAGGCGCCCGAGAAGACAACGACGCCACCCACCGCGCGGTTGAGTGCGGTGGCATACAGGGCCTCTTCAGGGCTTGCTCCGAAGAGGTAGGCCCGCCCAAATGTCAGCGGGACCTCATAAGTAGAGCCAACGAGGTATTGCGTCACGCGGCGCCCCCACACTTCATTCAGGCCAAGCCTCCGGAGTAGCGATTCAGGGCGCGCCCCAAACTCCTGAGCCCCTTTGATCAACGGACCGGTCGCGCCGCCCCACACAGTGTCCCACGCCAGCTCATAGGGATTCACCTCACCTCGCACCCCAAGCTGAGCAAGCGTGCTGAGAGCCGCCGACCCGCCAGCCTGGCCGATAACCGTCCGCGCTCCCCCCCCAAGGCCCCTAAGCCCCAACCATCCGAGAATGCGGTTGGCCAACCCCACGCTCCCGGCCTCCGCAGCCATCCCCGCGGGAACCATGCTGAGGAGCGCTCCGCCTTGAACCTCCGACGCCAACGTCGCGCGACTCGCCAAGTCCACCAGCCCAATTCCTGGAGGCTTCACTGGTGTGCCAGGGTACAACAAGGCTTCAAGGGTACCGCCCCCTCGATAAATCCCGCTATGAATCCCGCTGAACTCCATCGGCTCGTTGCCGGTGGGGTCGATGAGGCGAGCGGGGTTGTTGCGGACGTAGGCGTAGCGGTTGAGGAGCTGCGGGTCGCCGGCGTTGGGGATGATGTTGTCGGCGCTGATGAAGTGCATGAAGGCCGGGTCGTAGGAGCGGGCGCCGTAGTCGTAGAGGCCGGTGGTGTCCAACTCTTTGCCCGTGAACTTGTGGGCGATCGCCTTGGTCCCGGTCTCGGTGCGGGTTGAGCCGTAGGGGTAGAAGAGGGTGTGTTTGACCTCAGCCCCGGTGCTGTTGCTCACGAGGTTGGAAGAGCCCAAATGGTCGGGGTGGTAGTAGGAGACGTCGGTCGCGCCGGGGCCCACCCGCTCAGCCACCCGCTGGCCGTTGGCGAAGTAGTACTTGGTGACGGCGCCATTGACGACCCTGTAGTGGGGAAACGGCGTCAGGGTCGCAGTGCTCCCCTCGAATTTCTTCACGCGGCTGCCTGCATAGTCATAGCCGAACTCTGCCAGGGTTGACGAGTTCTCGACGACTTTGGTCAGGTGGTTGTCATAGTCCCAGGTGAAGGTCCGGGTGACGCTCCCGCACGTCCGCGTGGTCAGGTTGCCATTGATATCGTAGCCGTAGCTGCACGCGCCATCTGAGGTGGGGGCATGAGGCCGTGCCGAACCGGCCGCCGAGTAGGTGAAACTCTTCCCCGCCCCCGAGGTCATGTTGCCGATGGCGTTGTAGATATAGCTGTGGGTGTAGGTGGGGCTCGCTGAGCTGGAGGCGGAGGTCAGGCGATGGAGGCTGTCATAGCCGAAGCTCTGCGTGGCGGCCTTGATCGTATCGGTGATGCCTGTGACGTTGCCGACGTAGTCATAGGCGTAGGTCAGGCCTTGCAGGCTCGGGGTGCTCAGGCCGGTGAGGCGGAAGTTGGAGGAGTTGTAGGTGTAGGTGGTGATCTTGCCGTTGCCCGCGCTCCTAGTGGTGACTTTGCCCAGGGCGTTGTAGTCGAGGTTGGTGAGGTAGTTCACGTTCCAGAAGGTGCTG
>CAZXPE010000156.1:0-5110 GCA_964642915.1 uncultured bacterium
AACCCACGACCTGCTGATTACGAATCAGCTGCTCTGCCACTGAGCTACACCGGCCCCGCGCCCCACACCGTACCACATGGGTTCCAAGGGGGTCAACGCGCGGGGCTTATTCTCTCAGGAAAGACTCGATCTTCTCGCGGTTTTCGGCGAACCCCAGAAAGAGCTGCTCGTCTATCACGACTGCCGGCACCGCGAGCCGGCCCGCGAGGTTGAAAAGCTCGAGGCTCGCCCCCTCGTCCTTCCCCACGTCCCTGACCTCCACCCTCACCCCGCGAGCCAGAAAGAAGGCGAGGGCGGCCTCGCCGTCCGGGTTTCCCGTCATCGTGTAGAGGCGGACTGACTTCATGGCCGGACCTTGTGCGGTCTGCCATACTGCTTGTGGCAGCGGGGGCAGCGAAGCCAGCCGCTTCTAACACGCCGAACGATCCAGGCGCAGTGTGGGCAGAGCTGAAAGGCGCGGCGCCCAACGGCCCACGCTCCCAACCCGGCAAGAGCAAGCGCCAGAAAGACCAGTAATCCGACCACCCACTCCATCGGCGGCCTCAGCTTCCGGCGGCGCCTCGTAAGGGAGCAAGGAGGAGACGGCTGAACTCGGCGACCCGCCCCGGCGGAAGCTCCGGCCGCCCCTGGATCTCAGCGGCGAGGCCTGCTGGATCGTCGTAGGCGCGGACGCTGACCTTCTCCATGTGGCGGAAGAACCGGCGGACTTTCCTCTCCACTGCCGCCTGGGTGAAGTCGCGCAGGATGCCGGCGAGGATTCTCGCCAGGACACTATCCACCTTGAGGAAGCCCACCACGTTCACCTCTGCCCGGCTTCCTCCGTCAGCGCCCGTGACGTGCTGTGCATCGAGCACCAGCACCGCTCTCCCTGTCATGGCGGGAAAAATCGGCGGGTCGTAACGCCCGGCCAGGTAGTAAATCCGGCGATGGCCGTCTGCGTATACCGGCTTCATGAGCCCGCGGACGCCGCGGCCGTCATCGGCCTCATAGCCGCCTGGGACCGGGGTGACACGGTATCTCCCCACTTTGATGGCGCGCGCCATGCTCGCGGCGAAGTCAGGATGATCGAGCAAGTATTGAAAAATGTCGGCGCGGCTCCTGTAGGTGATCCCGTTGACCTCGCGGGCCACCAGCGGCCGCGTAACGACGTCCCTGACCAATCCCGAGTTCTCAGCGACGAGGCGATCCCACGGAATGACGTCGGAGAGGTTCTCTCCGCTCCAAGCGGGGCACACCAGCGCCACCAGGAAACCTATGGAGAGCGCTGCGGGGAGTCGCATGACGCCTTTCAGGATATCACAGGGGGGTTGCGAGGGAAGTCGCGCGGATTTTCATGTTTTTTTCTTGACACTCCGGTGGGCCGAGTCAGTACAATGCCGATCAGTGCATCCGAGACATCCCGAAAGGAGGGGGCGTGGTGTCTCCCCGGTACGCGTTCTGCAGACTGAGCGGTGCTGGGTGTCTGGAATCACGCTGCCCTTTGGCGGATCGGATCATCGAGCGCTGGGTGGGATGCCGGGAAGAGTGGCTCTCCCGGCACTGGCTCTTGCTGCGATCCTGATCTTTTCGCCTCTCCCCGCTTGGGCCCAGAACGGAACTCTTCCAAACCTTAGCGCCGAGGCGTTTCTCCTCCTGGACTCCCATGGAAACATCCTCTCCTCCAAGAACCCCGAGGAGAGCCACGCGCCGGCGAGTCTTGTCAAGCTCATGACGCTCTACCTGGCGTTTGAGGATCTCGAGGCGGGCCAGATCTCGTGGGACGAGACGGTGACCGTTAGCGCGCGCGCAACCCGGACCCCGCGCTACCGGATGGGTCTGAGGGTCGGGGATAAAGTTCCGTTCCGACTGCTCCTGGAGGGGGTGGCCATCGCCTCGGCAAATGACGCCGCCACCGCGCTGTCTGAGCACCTCGCCGGGGACGAGGACGGTTTCGTCGCGAGGATGAACGCAGCCGCCGAGAGGATCGACCTCACCCAGACCCGCTTTGCCAACCCCCACGGGCTCCCCGATCCGAACCAGAGGAGCACAGCGAGGGACATGGCTGTTCTCACTGAGCGCCTTCTCCAGGATTATCCGGAGTCCAGAGCGATCCTCGGGGGGAAGAGTTTCATCTATCGCGGGAAGGTTTACAGCCGCCAGATCCCGCTCTTCAGGCAGCCGGGAGGAGTCCAGGCGCTTAAGACCGGCTTCACCAACGAAGCAGGCTACAACCTGGCCGTCGCAGCGTGGCGGGACGGCCAGCAGCTTCTATGCGTTATCCTCGGAGCCCAGAGCCGAAACCTTTCGTTCCTCGATGCCCGGAAGCTCTTCCAGTACGGGTTCGCCCGGATGGGCCTCGACTGGCCCGAGGAAGAGCGCCGCCCTCCTACGAAGAAGAGGGCTCGCGCCCGCCTCTCGCTCCCTGACCGTCGCCCGAGCGAATCGGGCCCCGGCGGCTTCCGCTAACCCTCGACCCTCGCTTCCCTCGGACGGGTAGAGTGCCGGGAGAGGAGACGCGTGTCGTGGCAGTGCGGGCAGTAGAGCCCATCTGAACGCGGCACGAGGCGGTGCGCCTCCCGGCAGCGGCACGCCCAGCAGTGCATCCACGTGCGCCTGTCAAGTTCCTCCGCCGAACGAGAAGGTGAAGAGGTCGCGACCGCCACTTACGCCTCCGCAACTGCCCAACGCTCTTTTCCCTCAGCCGCCTGGCGGGCCTCCCATCGGCGAGCGAAGCTCCCTGCCGGCGCGGCCCGTTCCGCCACTCACCCTTGGCAAGGGCCCCGGCCGCCGTCTTCACGAGTCGCGCGTGGGGAGTGCGGAAGAAGATCCGCTGATGGTCCCCCGGCGCCTCCACCCAAAGCCCGCGGTCGAAGACCGAGAGGGTCGGGCATTCGGCCCATGTAAGGCTGAGGTTTCCATTCTCTCCCGCATACAGCAGCCTGTGAGTGGTGACGGTCAGGCTCCCGCGATCCACGACGTCGAGTCCCAGACACGGCAGGAGACCTCGCCACGTCTCGGGAGCGAGCCCCTGAAGCGGGCGGTCTCCGACCTCGCGGCGCACGCGCACCGCGAGTACCGCCGCTTCACCGGGGACCTGCGTTCCATCCTTCCATCTGAGCATGGGAAAGCCATGACGTCTGACTCTCCTGGCGTACGCCTCGGTGGACAGGCCGGGCTGCACCCCGAAGAGGTCCTCGACGGGCCACGGCGGGCGCAACTGCGGGAGCCATTGAACGACCGCCCACAGAAGCGCCAGCAACAGCGCGACCACGCCAACCTGGACAAGCGGCACCATCAAAAGTTTCCCTTCTTTTCGCAGACGCTTCTCTTTTCTTCCCAAGAATCATCGTCGCCTACCCACAACATCGGTCGTTTGACCGGCAACTTGAGAAATTTTCCCAGGGGAGGCATTTTTTCCCGTCGCGGATACAATAGAGGCGCTCAACACGGGCCGCGACTTCACGCGGCTGCGACGAGCGGAAAGGAAACGAGCCATGCCGGACGTGAAAGGATTCATCTTCGACGCCTACGGGACTCTCTTCAATGTTCACTCGGTGGTCGAAGCGTGCCGAGAGATCACGCGAGACCCCGAGGCCCTCAGCCGGGAATGGCGCCAGAAGCAGCTCGAGTACACCTGGCTCCGGGCGCTTATGGGGCGCTACGAGGATTTCTGGGAGGTGACAGAGGCGGCCCTCAGGTTCGCTGCGCGGCGCCAGGGGCTACAGGCGGCCGGCGAGCAGCTCCGGCGGGTGATGGACGCCTACCTCTCGCTCTCGTGCTTTCCTGAGGTGAGCGAGACCCTCGGGCGGCTTGCTCCGCTCCCTCTTGCCATTCTCTCCAACGGCTCACCCGCGATGCTCGAGGCCGCCGTCCGCTCGAGCGGGCTCACGGCCAGCTTCAGCCACGTCCTCTCGGTCGACGAGGTCCGGACGTACAAGCCGGCGCCCGTGGTGTACGCCCTCGGCCCGAAGGCGCTGGGCCTCAGTCCCGATGAGATCCTCTACGTCTCCGGAAATGCCTGGGACGTGGCAGGAGCCAAGGCGTTCGGCTATCGGGTCTGCTGGTGCAACCGCGCAAGCGCGCAGATAGAGGAACTGGGGATGACTCCCGACTTGGCCGTGAGCCGGCTCGATGAGATCCCAGGCCGTCTCAGACAGTAACGCCCAACTCTCAACGGCTCAAGGCGCCGAGTGCCGCGGCAACGCCGACGCCCGTCGGGAGCGGCGAGCCAGGAATGCGGATCGGGTGATCCTCAAGACGCCGGGCGGAACAGGAGACTCCGATCCGAGCCCGCCGTTTACTTCCTCGCGAGCCGCTTCTTCTTGACGTACGCCCAGAGCTTTTTCGTCATCTCGGAAGGGCCGATCGGCTTCGAGCCGAAGACTGATTCGAGCGAGTCCGAGCAGCCCTTGAAATTGATCGCGTACCCTCCAAATGCTGGCTTCTTCGCCATACCGGTCCCTCCCTCTGTTGCTGGTTAAGGTGACGATCGGCGCCGCTGCGCCTTACCCAAAGAACTCCGAAGAAACGAGCCTCCGCCCGGCGTCTCTCCGGTATCAACCGGCGGTATTATCCCAAAACCCGACCACAAAATCTAGCGTTTTTAGAGGGAGAGATGGAAGACCACCATCTTCAGCTCGGTCATCTCCTCTACAGCGTAGCGCGGCCCTTCCTTGCCGAATCCCGACTCCTTGAGGCCCCCGTAGGGCATCAGGTCGGCCCGCCACTGGGGGCCCCAGTTGACGTGAAGGTTCCCCGAACGGACCTCGCGGACGAACTTCATCGCCCACTCGAGGTTCTCTGTGAAGATCCCTGCGGCCAGGCCGTCGATCCCCCTGACCGACGTCACCGCCACCGCCGGGCCGAAAAGCTCCTCGCAGGAGATCCTCATCTCCGACCTCACGTCGGCCACGACTGTGGGCTCGTAGATCGCCCCCCTGCGCTCTCCTCCGACTACGACCCGCGCCCCCGTGGAGACAGCTTCCCTCACCCACTCCTCGACCCGGACGGCGTCCTTCTCCCTCACCATGGGGCCGACCTTGGTCTTCTCGTCGAGCTGGTCCCCCGTTGTGAGGGCGGCTACTTCGGGCTTGAGGGCTTCGAGAAGATCTCCGTAGATCTTCTCGTTGAC
>CAZXPE010000157.1:0-5086 GCA_964642915.1 uncultured bacterium
AAAAAGACCCCGCCGATGTTCACCCCGGTTCGGTTCGCCCCCCTGGCGCGGAACACGACAAGCCCCCCCCCGCCCTGGGCGAGATACCGGGTGGCCGAGAGGAGTTCGAGCGTCGGGGGGGTCAGGTCCAGCGTGACGGCCTGGGTGAGGATCGGCCGGTCATCCACCCGGATCGGGCGCCAGAAGGTGTCCCTCGCATACACCTCCAGCGTGGCGCTTCCCTCCCGGAGGCCGAGCGAGCGGCCCTCCACGGTGAGGGCCAGCCGCTGCTCGTTCGCCTGCGGCGGGGCAAGAGTCTGTTGGGCCACGGTGACCTTCTGAGTTCCCTGGACGAGCCGGAGCTCGAAGGAGGCCACACCTCCCCGGGCCGCGGTGAGGGTCAGCATGAGCGGGGTCTTGACGCCGATGAAGGCGGGAGGCGGCACGAGCGCCGCGCGCACGCCGGGGACGGACTGGCGCCAGCCGAGGTAGGAGATGGCGCCGACCACGAGGAGGGAGAGAATCAGCGTGACGGACAGCCAGGTCTTCCAGCCGGATCGGGACACGGGTTAATGATAGCGGCCCGATTCCGGCCCGTCAAATCTTGCGTCGTGCCGGTAGCGTTGCCCTCTCACGCGCGCCGCCACTGGACCAGGAAGACTCCCAGCATGGCGACGACGAGCCCGATCACTTGCCAAGCTGTGACTTGCTCCCCCAGGAGGTGGCTCGCGAGAACGGCGGTCCCCAGCGGCGAGAGGCTCAGGAGCGCGTTCGACTCGAGGACCGTGAGGATCCGGAGGGAGTGGTTGTACAAGAGATAGGCGAGGGCGGTATTGATGAGCGCCAGCCAGAGGACCACGGCCCAGCCTTCCGCCGGCGGTAGCACCGGACGCTCTAGCGGCAGCGCTCCCAGGAGGAGCAGGCTCCCACCGATTCCCAGCGGGAGGGCGGTCATGGAGAGGGTGGCGATCTGCCCTTCCCTGGCGAGGCCCCGGCTCATCGACGTGAAGATCGCGAAGGCGACGACCCCGAGGGAGACGACCCCGACGGGCAGCGGGTCCCCGGCGCTCAGGCCGGGCGAGAAGAACAGTACGCTGCCGGCCAGGGCGATCGCGAGCCCGACGATCTGATGCCGCGCCGGGACCTCTTTCAGCCAGAGGAGCGCCAGCAGGAGGCCCGGCAGCGGGAGCAGGCTGTGGAGGAACGAGCCGGTCGTGGCCGGCACGTACTGGAGCCCCCAGAAGAGCGCCCCATTGCTCACCGGGTAGGCGAAGAGCCCCATCAGGAAGAGGCGCCCCCACCGGCCGGGGGCGGGATTGCGCCTGAGTTCCCCGTTCATTGCCATCAAGGGAGAGAGAAGGAGGAACGCGGTGAAGTAGCGCAGGCCCGCCAGCGTGAGCGGCCCGGCGTGCTCCAGGCCCAGCTTGATGATGACGAAAGAGGAAGACCAGACGACGCTCACGAGGAGTCCCTCGCCAATCGCGAGGAGGCGCGTTCCCATCACCCGGCGATCTTTTTTCTCCAGCATTCCCCAGACTCGTCAGGAGATTACCACGGCGGACGCCTTGCGTGACGTGCTGGATCCGCGCCTCCGAAACTTCACCGACGGCCCGATACGTTAGCGAACTTACGCCCGCGTGGTCTGCCCCTCTGCCAACGGTCACGACGATGAGAACGCTGACCAGAACGCACCTTCGAAAAGTTCACGTAAGAATGGCAGGAAACTACGGTATGAGGGCGAGAACGGCATCCCAGAGCTTCTTGAGCATCCTGAGGAGCCACAGAAGGCCGTTTACGATCCATCGAATGGGTTCAGCAATCCACCATGGGCCTCGGAAGGGCACGCGAGGCCAGGAGATCATCTCGACATAGTCCGACTGCATAAGTTGTAGTGGGGTGTACCAGTCGAACCAGTCCCGCTTTGGATCTTTGCCGTCGAGCTTCACTATCCCGCCGGAGGCCTGCCAGACTGCCCACCACACGAGCTTCGAACAGTAGAACCCCGAGCGGTCGCTCAGATCGAAATTCCACAACTCAAACGGCGCCTTACGGTTTTCTTGGTCGAGTGCTTGCTCGACCACTCGCTTGACGAGATTGCCGTCCAGTTTGAGATGTCCGTGCCATATCAACGGGTCGCTATGCCAGTACTTGAGCCACTGAGCGTATGGCGTCTTCCTGACATAGGGCCTGACAGCTTCCACGAGATATGGGTCGTCTTCCGTACCAAGCCTGGCGATGATTGCAGCGTGACCACTGTAGATTCGCCAATCCTGATAGGGCATCCGTACTCGCACCGGCTGCCCGACGTACAATTCCCGAAACTTCTGGAAAGTCATCCGGGCTAAACGCTCCCGGGCTTCGGCGGGCACATTCGGGTCGTCCGCAACCTTCTGCTTCTCCTTCTCCCATTCGTCCTCGTCCATTGGACCGGGTTGCGGCTCACTCGGGGCATAAGGTGCTATCTTTGGAACGACCCGATAGGGAAGCCTGCCCCAAATGAGATCCCCCGATTGCAAATCGCTCGGGTCCGGCCGGTCTTTCACGGGTATCTCCACGCGCATTGTCATGCCTCCCCTTTCACACCGGGACTCCAAAGTCATGGGCAAGCCCTTCGGTTCGCTCGACATACTTGGGGACTCTCAAGGTCGCGAAGAGCAGATGGGCTTCCCTGAGGTGCGTCGTAACCGCTTCCTGATTCCCCTGTGCAATGGCGAGTTCGGCTAGAGCCAGGTGGGTCCTGCCGACTTCGAATCGCGCCTGCACCGAGGCGAAGGTCTGGAGCGCCTGGTTCAGATGCATTGCTGCCTCCGACAAGGCGCCATCGGCCTGGGCGACTCGACCCAGAGCGCGCTGGGCGAATGCAACCCCTACCGAATACTTGACCTCGCTGGTGATCGCTAGCCCCTGCATGGCACACTCGCGCGCCTTCTCAATCTGACCTTTCAAGAGATAAGCTTCCCCGAGCAACGCGGTGAATAAGCCCTTCAACTCCAGCATGCCGAACTGATCGAATCGCTGGACGGACTGCTCGAGCAGAGCAATCGCCGGATTGGGATCTCCGACCTCCACATAGGCGAAGCCCGAAAAGCCGAGAGCATTGGCAGTGCTTATCGGATCCGGCGAATGCTCGAGGCCGCGGCGGCATGCAGCGATCCCCGCCTCCCATTCTCCCGCGATCGCGCGGGTCGCTCCGGCGGTCCAGGCTGCGTAGCTCCGAAGGCGGGGATCGTCTATGGTGTCGCCGATCGCCTCAGTTCGCGCCGCAGCCTCCAGGGCCAGTTGGAACTCGCCCATGAAACCATAATTCATGGCCAGGACCCAGTAAGCCATGCCGAGCCACCACTGCTCCCCTGTCTGCTCTAGGAGAGCCGCCGCCTGTCGGCCGTGCTCCGCGCCCTGAACGAGTGCCCCAGACATAAACCCTTCTCGGGCCAACACCAAATGCGCCTTGCCCATGGTCGGCTCATCACCACATCGCTTCGCTTCTTCGAGGGCTCGCTGTGCACACTGGCATGCCCACTCGTGACCCCCCAGGTTGCCATACGTAACAGCGAGCCGGACATAATAAGGGCCGGCGAGCGTCGGCTCCTCGAGCCGATCGAGGCGCTCCCGCTCCTCGAGGAGAAGGCTCAGGGTTTCTGCGACGCGGCCGAGGGAATTCAGGGACTCGGCCTGACGACGGACCAGATCGATGCGAAGACGGTCCCGCTCCCGATCGGCCGGCAGCCGCTCGATATGAACGAGGGCCTCTTCCAGGGCTGTGACGGCTTCGGCATGGGCATACCCTCGGGCCGCCTTCTCGGCGAAGCGAGTCAGATACTCGACGGCTTTGGCGGCCTCCGCGGTCTTCGAGTAGTGGTAGGCCAGGCGGGCATAGACTTCCTCCAACCGATTGGCGTAGAGACGCTCGATGGCTCGGCCGGCTGCCACATGGAGGGCCTGGCGGTCGGGAGGCAAGAGGCTCTCGCCCGCCACCTCCTGCGTCAAGGGGTGCTTGAAGACGTAGACCGGCTCTTCAGCCCCGATGTGTTCGTAGAGAAACTCGAGCCGCGTGAGTTCCCTGAGCGGCGCGTCCAGGCTTCCGGGCGGATCCCAGATCGCCTCCAGGAGGCGTAACGAACCCTCCCGGCCCAGCACGGACACAGTCTGAAGGAGTCGCCTCGACCCGGCAGGGAGCCGGTTGATCCGTGCGAGGAGCACTTCCTGAATGGTATCGGGCACAGCCCCCGGCGGGCGGAGGTCTCCCTGCTCCCCCACGGCTCGGGCCAGCTCCTCCAGAAAAAACGGATTGCCTTCGGCCTTCTGAAGAATCACCTGCGCCAAAGGTTCCGGCACCGTCTCCGTCTGGAGGACCGACTGGACCACCCTCAGGCTGTCCTCGGGCGCAAGCGGTTGTAGGGCCACCTGGGTCGCATAGGACTTCTCCGTCCAGGCCGGACGATAGCCGGGCCGGTAGGTCAGGAGGAGCAGGATGGGCGCTCCGGCAAGGCGGTCCACCAGCCACGCAAAGTAGGTCTCGGATGCCTTGTCGATCCAGTGGAGATCTTCAACCGCCAGAACCAGCGGCGCTTGACGGCTGCGTCTGAGGCACATCTGCGTCAGGATCTCGCAGGTCCGCAGATTGATCGCCTCACCGGTCAGCGCGGCCAGCCGCTCGGTGCCCTCCTTGACCCCCAGGAAGTGGAGGAGATACACCGCGTCGTCCACCTCCATCCCCAGCGTCGCCAGGCTCAGGCGCACCTTCTCTGCGATCGCCTCGGGGGTGTCTGTCTCCGTCATCCGGCAGGCCTGCCGGAGCATCTCGAGCACGGGAAGATAGGGGATAGCGTTGCCGTATGAGACGCAGCGCCCCTCCAGGCACCCCACTCGCTCCCCGGTGAGCCCCTGGCGGAATTCGAAGAGGAGCCGGGACTTGCCGATCCCGGCCTCGCCCAGGACTCCGACCACCTGGCCGTGCCCCTGTACCGCCGACTCCAGTCGAGCGCACAGCATCTCCAGCTCCTGGCGCCGCCCTACGAACCTCGTGATCCGCCCGGGGGGGCCGAACGCCGTCCGCCGGGGCTCCGTGAGCCGGTAGACCTCGCCCGCTGCCGGCTCCCGGCTACCC
>CAZXPE010000158.1:0-5070 GCA_964642915.1 uncultured bacterium
TCAGGAAGATCCTCGACCGCTACGGCCTCCTCGGGTTCTTCGACGTCCTGACCTTCTCAGACGAGGTCGGGATCAGGAAGCCTGATCCTGAGATCTTTTTCATGACGCTTCGCCGGGTCGGCGTCGCCGCTGAAGAGGCCGTGCACGTGGGAGACGACTGGACGCTGGATGTCCAGGGCGCCAGGGCCGCGGGCATGAGGGTGATCCATGTGGCGTCCGACGGCGGCGCCCCGGGGGCGGACGAGCAAGGCGGGGCAGACGCCGTCATCGGCCGCCTCAGAGAGCTTCCCGGCGCCATCGAACGCCTGACTGAGTGAGGCTCCTCGTTGATCGAAACCGTCACCTTCGACTTCTGGCAGACCCTCGTCGCTGACACGCCTGAGAACCTTGAAAAGGGGAAGCGGCTCAGACTCAGGGGGATCGGATCGGCGTTGGAAAGGGCCGGCATCGCCGTGCCACAGGAGCGGCTTGAGACGGCTTACGGCGCCTCAGGTCAGGCGCTCATGGAGATGTGGCGCGATCATCGGGACTCGCCGGTCTCGGAGCAGGTCCGCGTCTTTCTGGACCTTGTCTCTCCCGGCCTCGGGAGCCGCCTGGAACAGAGACGGTTCGACGAGGCAGTGGCGGCGTACGTAAACCCGGTCCTCGATCTTCTTCCCGGGCTCATCCCAGGCGCCGCCGAGGCCGTAACCGCCCTCTTCGAGCGCGGTCTGACTCTCTGCGTCATCTGCAACACGGGGCGGACCCCAGGGGTGATCCTCAGGCAGGTTCTCGACCGCCACGATCTCCTCGGCCACTTCCGAGTCCTCACCTTCTCAGACGAGGTGGGGTGCCGGAAGCCGCATCCCGAGATCTTCCTGGAGACGCTCCGCCTGGCGGGGAGAGGTCCTGCGTCGGCGGTCCACGTGGGGGACACCGCCGACTCCGACGTGGCCGGGGCCAAGGCCGTCGGGATGCGGGCGATTCATTACGTGCCTGATGGGCGCGAGGCCTCGGCGGAAGCCGACATTGTTCTTCGCGACTTGTTCTTGCTCCCCGAGGTTCTCTCCCACTTCCACTGCTAGGACAGAGATAAGAAAAGAAAACAAGATGGCAAGAGACTCACCTGAGCAGCGGAGGGTACCTATGGCTCTGTCGCAAGAGATCCTGGATCTGCTTAAGGCGCTTGCTGAGCGCAATCTCGCCGTGGACTTTCCAATTGCCGCTGTTGAAGGCCTCGACGAGTTTTCCGATGGATTCACATCTGAGGAACGCAATAAGTTCCTCAAGAACTGGAGCACAAAGCGCAATTTTGTGCGCGCGTTGGTAGAAACCAGGATGGGACCAGCATTACAACTGAACGAAGATGACGAAATCCTCGCCGAGATTTCGGAGGGGGCTGCCCCAGAAGATTACGATCTTGACGAGCACTTTACAATCTCCGTCCTTCGAGAGGTTCCTCGCATTGTCGCTCGATGGAAGAAGCTTCGGGGCGTTCGTGTTCGTCTTCTGCCAGGCCCCAAAGTGAGAGACTATGTTCGCCAGGCGAGCCTGTGTTACTTGTATGGCTTGTTTGATGCCACGGCCATCCTTTCCCGCGCAGTGCTGCAGTTTGCCTTGGAGGAAGCATTTTCCACCCCGGGCGGAATCTCGCTCGGTGTAGACACGATGCGCGGAAAAGACCGCCTTGAGATGCTGATCGACTTTGCGGGCAAGACAAAATTGAGCAGCTCCGCGAAGATCTTGCCTCTCGACCTGGTCTCCAAGGCTCATGGCATACGAAGACTTGGAAATAAGTCTGTCCACAAAAGCAGCTGCGACGAAAAAGAGGCACTAGCGGTGATTACTGACACGGTCAAAATCTTGAAACACATTTATGGTAACGCGCCGAAGCCGACTCCATAGAGCGGGCTGTGTACGCGTGTTGCGCAGGCGGTTTTATGACAAAACCAAGTTCTGACAACTTGGGCCGCGTGCGGGGACACAGGGTGCTTCGGATTTTCCCTCGAAGAACTATAACCCTCGCGCCCAAGCATGCCTTGCGGCCTTTACCACGCCGCATGTATACTGGTCTCGCCGTATGCCGGGAACGGCGAGTGCCGGCGCAGATACCTTATGGTAGTCCACGGAGGAGACGGATCATGACGACAGAAGTGATTACGCTCAAGGATTCCCTTTCACAGATGGTCCTTCAGCAGGCGATAGAAAGGGAAAAGCGGGCGCTTGATCTCTCCATCGCCTTGGTGTCGGCCAGAGTGGGAGCTTTTGAGAAGAGGTACGGCAACCTGGATCGCGACGCCCTTTACGGGAGGGTGGATGACCTGGAGCTTGTAGAGTGGGAGGGGGAGCGGGAGACCCTTGCACGGCTCCGTACCCGGCGTGAGCGCCTGGAGGGCATCCGGCTTGAATCCAGATGAGTATGTCGCCCTCCTGAGAGGCGTCCTCACATCGAATCCCTACATTGCAGTTTTTCAGTTGCACACAGAGCAGCGAGGCGAGAGCTTTCTCTACCTGCACGGCAAGGCGGAGTTCCTTCACGGTGGAACCCTTGACTTCAGAGAATTCCTGGAGTTTCACGCTGATGAGGTGGAGAAGTACGCGTACGCGTACAACTACCGCGTGCGCGAACAGGTTGTCTTTCGCTACGATAATGCTCCGGATCCGCGATCCAAACATCTCCCGACGTATCCCGCCCACAAACACCTGGGGGATGAACTGGTTCCCTCCGGGCGACCCGATTTGATGGCTGTCATTAGGGAAGTTCTCCAGCGAGATGTTGGGACAGAGTAGGGAGGCAAAACGCTTTCACCGCAACGCCGTATAACACACAGGATACAGACAGATCGGGGAGGAGGTTTTCGGGTTGCGCCGCCGTGTTCTCAGGCGGTATCATGCTTCGTCAGCGTCGCCGGGATCGCCCGGCCCCAATCTCTGACTGACCGGGGGCGAGACGATGGATCTGGTAGAGCTGAAGGCGAAGATCCGCGAGATCAAGGATTTCCCCACAGAGGGCGTGCTGTTCAAGGACATCACCACGCTCCTGAAAGAGCCGCAGGCCTTCAAGTACGTCGTGACCCAACTGGCGCTCCCTTACATCCAGGAGCGGGTGGAGCTGGTGGTCGGGATCGAGTCGCGCGGCTTCATCTTCGGCGGCGCTCTGGCGGCAGAGCTGGGAGCAGGGTTCGTCCCGGTGAGGAAACTCGGGAAGCTCCCCGGGAAGACGATCGAGGTGGAGTACGAGCTGGAGTACGGCCGCGACGCCCTCGCGATCCACGAGGATGCCATCAGGCCTGGCCAGCGGGTCCTGGCTGTGGACGACCTCCTCGCCACCGGCGGCACTATGGCGGCCACCCTCCGTCTCATCGAGCAGTTGGGAGGTCACGTGGTCGGCGTCACCTTCCTGATCGAGCTGGCCTTCCTCAAGGGGCGCCAGAAGCTCAAGGGTCATTCCATCGCGTCACTGGTCACGTACGACTGAACCCTCCGGCTGCCGGGCGTTACCCTGAAGGAGACGGACATCATGGCGATCAGGAACGTAGGCGTGATCGGGTGCGGGTTGATGGGATCAGGGATCGCCCAGGTAGCGGCCCAGGCGGGGTTCCCCACCGTCGTCGTCGAGGCCGGCCAGGAGCTTCTCGACAAGGGGCTCGGGGCGATCCGCAAGAGCCTGGACGGCCTCGTGGCAAAGGCCAAGCTGGAGGCGAAGGAGAAAGACGCGATCCTCGGGCGCATAAAGGGCGCGACCCGCCTCGATGATCTCAAGGCGTGCGACCTCGTCATCGAGGCGATCACTGAGAACCAGGCGCTCAAGAACGAAACGTTCGCCAGGCTGGACGCGATCTGCCCTCCCCACGCGATACTGGCCACCAACACCTCCTCCTGCAACATCACCGCGATGGCGGCGGCCACCAAGCGGCCGGGGCAGGTGGTGGGGCTCCACTTCTTCAATCCCGCCCCGGTCATGCGCCTCGTTGAGGTGATCCGGACTCTCCTCACCGACGAGCAGACGGTGAAGAGCGCCGGGGAGTGGGTGCAGGCCGCGGGGAAGACGCCGGTCCAGGCCAAGGACACCACGGGCTTCATAGTGAACCGCCTCCTGGTGCCGTATCTTCTGGAGGCGGTTCGCGTCCTGGAGTCGGGGATCGCGTCGAAGGAGGACATCGACCAGGCGATGAAGCTCGGCTGCGGCTACCCGATGGGGCCGTTCACGCTTCTCGACCTGGTGGGGCTCGATACGACGATGTACGTGGCTGAGGTGATGTTCGAGGAGTTCAGGGAGGCGCGCTTCGCCCCGCCGCCCCTTCTCAAGCGCATGGTCGCCGCGGGCCACCTCGGGAAAAAGAGCAGCAGAGGCTTCTACACCTATGGGTAGGAGACAAGGAGGATATGCCATGAAACGTCGAGCGTTTCTCAGGACGGCGGGGACGGCGGCCGGAGCGGCGGCGCTGGGGTTCCCGGCGGTGCTGCGGGCTCAAGCCAAAGAGATCAAGATCGGCGCGGTCCACCCGGTGACGGGCCCGCTCGCTGAGATCGGCCAGGCCTGCCGGCTGGGGGCCCAGATGGCGGTCGATGCCGTCAACGCCGCCGGCGGCATCAGGTCCATGGGTGGCGCCAGGCTCGCGCTTCTCCCTGGAGACTCCGAGACTAAGCCCGATGTGGCGAGGGCAGTGGCAGAGCGGCTCATCAACGAGGGGGCCGTGATGCTGACCGGAGCGTTCCACTCTGGACACACGATGGCGATGGTCCCGGTGGCCCAGCAGCGGCGGGTGCCTTTTATCGTGGATATCTCGGCGGCCGACGCCATCACTCTCAGCGTGGCGCAGTCGGTGAAAGAAGGTAAGCAGAAGACCCAGTACGTCTTCCGCAACTTCCCCACCACCACCGCCTTCGGCCGGAAGGCGATCCAGTTCATGAACGAGATCTTCAAGGCCACCGGGACCTCCCCCAAGCGCGCGGTCTTGATGTACACCAACGACGCCTTCGGGAAGCCTCAGTCGGAGGGGTTCATCAAGGCCCACAAGGAGCAGGGCGCCCCCTTCGAGATCGTCGAGGTGATCCCGTTCCCTGAGGTGCCCACGGACATGTCCACGG
>CAZXPE010000159.1:0-3189 GCA_964642915.1 uncultured bacterium
GGAGGTGTGCCTGACCGCCATTCACCTGACCGAGATCTTGCAAGGAATCAGAGACAACGCCCAATTCGAACGGACGAAGCGGCATCTCCTCTCGTTTCCGGTCTTTCTTCTCAAAGACGTCGAGACCTATCTGCACGCTGCCGGAATCTACCGCGTCTGCCGCCGAAGCGGCAAAACAGTGAGGAAGACGGTGGACTGCCTCATCGCCGCTGTTGCCATAGAGCATGATCTCGTCCTCTTTCACAACGACCGGGATTTTGACAAGATCGCCGCGTGTACCGGGCTCAAGGTGTTCGCTTCCTGAATCACCAAGTACGATTCGCCATCGAGAACTACTTCTCGGCGGCGAGCTTCTGGGAGAACGCCGCCAGGGCCGCCATCTTGGCCAGGGCCGCGCCCGAGTCGATTGAGTGACGGGCCAGCTCCACCCCCTCCTTGAGGTCCTTTGCCTTTCCCCCCACCACGAGCGCCGCGGCGGCGTTGATCAGAACGATGTCCCGCATGGCGCCGTCGCCCCCTCCGAGGATCCGCCTGATGATCTCGGCGTTCTCCTCCCGATCGCCCCCCTGGAGATCGGCGATGGCGGCGCGGGTCATCCCGAAGTCCTCGGGTCGCACCTTGAAGCTCCTCACCACTCCCTCCCTCACCTCTGCAATGTGGCTCTCCCCCGTGTTCGAGATCTCGTCGAGGCCGTCAGCCCCGTGGACCACGAACGCGCGGATCGTCCCCAACTCGGCCAGCACCCGGGCCAGCGGCTCGGTGAGAGCGTCAGAGTAGACGCCGATGACCTGGGCGTTGGCTCCCGCGGGATTCGTCAGCGGCCCTAACATGTTAAACACCGTCCGGACTCCCATTTCACGACGCGCCGCCATGACATGCTTCATGGCGGTGTGGAGAAGGGGGGCGTAGAGGAACCCGATCCCGACTTCGTCGATGCAGCGGGCCACTTTCGCGGGAGGGAGCTCGAGGTTGATCCCGAGAGTCTCCACCACGTCGGCTGAGCCACATAAGGAGGAGACGGAGCGGTTGCCGTGCTTGGCCACCTTGAGGCCGGCGCCGGCCACCACGAAGGCGGTGGCCGTGGAGACGTTGAACGTTCCCGCCGCGTCGCCTCCGGTCCCGCAAGTGTCGATGAGCATCTCGCGGTCGGTGCCTGTCAGCGCCGCCACTTCCTCCCCTCGCGTCCTGACGCGCACCGCTTTCTGGCGCATCACCTGGGCGAAGCCGATCAGCTCCTCGACCGTCTCACCTTTCATCCTGAGGGCCGTGAGGAACGCGGCGATCTGGGCGTTGGTGGCCGCGCCGGACATGATGGCATCCATCGCCGCCGCCGCCTCAAGCCGCGTCAGGTCCTTCTTCTCCATCAGGGTGCGGAGCGCCTCCACGATGATCGGGCTCGTCATGACGCTGCCTCCTATTTTCTCGCGGCCCTCGTCAGCCTCTTGTCGAGCGTGATAAGCTCAGCTCCCAGCCTTCTGGCGAGCCACAGGTAACTTGCGTCGTATACCGTGAGTGCGGCGCTCTCTGCCAGCGCCACGACTTCACTCAGGTTCACTTCCGTCCGGGCGATTTCAACGCGGCCCAGCATCCGAAGAGCCGCGAGCAGCAGGCTTCTTTTCCCGGGGTGACGAAGCAGTTTTTTCAGACAGACACTTGCCACCTCAAACGGAAGCAACGCCGGCGCGGCAAGCCGGCAACCCTTCAAGCTGGCTGCCAGATTCGGTCCCTCTGGCTCTCCGAACAGGACCGCGGCCAGGGCGGAGGCATCAACGACTTTTACGGGCATCCCGGTCCGCCCGGATCATCTTCGCAGCCTCGGAAGGTGTCCGGAGACCGAGGCGCTCTACCTTCCTCAGGAGATCCTCCGGCGCCAATCGTTCCTCTGAGCACGCGCTCTCTTCAACGATAGCCATCAGCTCACCCTGAAGAGAACGGTGGTGCCGGGCTGCTCGCCGGCGCAAACGTTTCACGACTTCCTCCGGGACGTTCTTTATCGAAAGGTTCAGCGCCATCTCGGCACCTCCAGAATGGAGCCAATATGGCTCCACTATAATCCCTCCGCGACTCGTTATGCAACAGAGTCCTAACCGCCTTACGCTCCATCCCCCGGAGGAGAGCATTATAGGCTTTCTACAGGCCGAGGTAGGCCTGCTTGATCTGTCCGTCGGCCAGGAGCGCTTCGCGGGGGCCTTCGAGGACCACCCGGCCGTTCTCGATCACATAGCCCCGGTGACATATCCGGAGCGCCCTCAGAACGTTCTGTTCCACGAGCAGTATTGTCGTGCCTCTTCGGTTGATGTGCAGCAAAATTTCAAAGATCGCGCCGACCACCACCGGCGCCAATCCAAGAGAGGGCTCATCGAGCATCAGGAGCTTCGGGCGGGCGACGAGCCCCCGTCCGATGGCCGCCATTTGCTGCTCTCCTCCTGAGAGGCTTCCCGCCGTCTGAAGCTGCCGCTCCTTGAGACGCGGGAAGAGGGAGAAGACCCACTCGATGGTCTCTGCCTTCCGGGCCCTGGCCTCGGCCGTCCTGGCTCCCATCTCCAGATTCTCCAGCACGGTCATCGACGGGAAGAGCTGGCGCCCCTCTGGGACGTGGGCGATCCCCCGCTCCACCACCCCGTAAGAAGGAAGGCCGGTCACCGCTTCTCCTTCGAACTCGATCGACCCGCGGCGGACGGGAAGAAGCCCGGAGATGGCTTTGAGGGTCGTGGTCTTCCCCGCTCCGTTCCCGCCGATGAACGCCACGATCTCACCAGGGCGGACCTCGAGCGAAGCCCCATGGACGGCGACCATGTCCCCGTAGGCTACTTCGATCCCCTCAACCCTGAGCAGCGCCGGCATATTCCTGGCCAAGATAGGCTTCGATCACCTTCGGATCGTTCGCCACCCGCTCCGGGGTCCCTTCGGCGATCACCTGCCCGTAGTTCAGGACTACGACCTTGTGGGAGAGAGTCATCACGGCCCGCATGACGTGCTCGATCAGCAAAATCGAGACGCCTGAGACGTTGACGCGCCGGATCAGCTCGACGAGCCGCTGGGTCTCCGTGGCGTTGAGCCCCGCCATGACCTCATCCAGAAGGAGCAGCGTGGGGCCCGTGGCCAGGGCCCGGGCCAGCTCCAACCGCTTCCGCTCTGCCAAAGTCAATTCCTGGGCCTGGACGTGCGTTTTTGCGTCCAGGCCCATCT
>CAZXPE010000159.1:3199-4966 GCA_964642915.1 uncultured bacterium
ACGGCTCGGGCGCGGGCCTCGGCCTCTTTCACCGTTGAGGTCCGCGCGAGCGCGCCGACCCTCACGTTCTCCAGCACGCTCAGGTGAGGGAACGGCTTGACGATCTGAAAGGTGCGGGTGAGCCCCATGAGGGAAATCTGGTGAGGCTTGAGGCCGACGACTGACCGGCCGCGGAACCGGATCTCCCCGGAATCGGGAGCCAGAAATCCAGAGAGGAGATTGAACACGGTGGTCTTTCCGGCGCCGTTGGGGCCGATGAGACCCACGATCGCTCCCTCATTCATCGCCAGCGAGAGACCGGCGACGGCCTGAAGCCCCCCGAACGCCTTGGAGAGACCACGGACTTCGAGGAGGCTCACGAGGCGCTTCCCCGGCCGCGGAGGAAACCCCTGAGGTAGGGGTACGCGCCCCGCGGAAAGAAGAGCACCACGGCGATGAGGAGAGAGCCGTAGATGATCAGATGGACCCCTGAGAGCCCTCCCCTTGAGAAATAGCTCCGGGAGACCTCAGCCAGCGGGCTCAGGATGAAGGCGCCCAGCACCGGGCCCATGAGGGTGCCCGCCCCCCCCACGATGGGTCGGAGGATGATCTCCACCGAGAGCGGGATCCCGAACGCCGTGTTGGGTTGGACCGAGAATAGATAGTTGGCGTAAAACGTCCCTCCCACTCCCGCCAGGAAAGCCGACAGGGCGATGGCGGAGAGCTTCACGCGGAAGGTGTTGACACCCAGAGCCTCGGCGGCCGCCTCGTCCTCCCTGACAGCGGCCAGATAAATCCCCAGCCGGCTCCGCTCGACCGCCGCCGCGATGGCTATGGACGCGAGCATGAGCCCCAGCGCGATGTAATAGTAGGAGCGGTTGTCGCTGAACTGAAACTGCCACGGGTCCCCGGTGAAGGTGATGAAAAGCCCCAGCGCCCCTCCCAGAACCTCCACGTGGGCCACGATGAGCCGGCAGATCTCTGCGAAGGCGACAGTCAGGAGGATGAAATAAAACCCCCGAAGGCCGAACCGAAATCCCAGATACCCGATGATCGCTCCCAGAAGGGCCGCGGCGGCGCCGCCGATGAACATCCCGATCCAGGGCGAGAGCGCGTGGGCCATGGCGAGGTAGGTGGACGTGTAGGCGCCGACCCCCACGAAGGCCGCGTGGCCCAGGGAGATCTGGCCGCCGTAACCGCCGAGGAGGTTCCAGGCCTGCCCCAGGTAGGCGTAGAAAAAGATGAAGATAAAGACGGTGAGAAGGTAGGACCCGAGGAAGTTGGGAAGCACGAGGAGAACCAGGAGGGCCAGCAGCGCAGCCCACCTCACGTGGTCTTCCCCCCGAACAGCCCCTGAGGCCGGAACAGGAGAATCAAGATCAGGAGGACGAAGCTGACCAGCTCTTTGAGGGAGGGCACCAGCAGGACGGCCCCCAGGCTCTCAGCCACAGCGACCAGAATCCCCCCCAGAAACGCCCCCGTGAGGCTCCCCATCCCTCCGATAATCACGATGTTGAAGGACGTCACGGTCTGGGGGAAGCCGGTAGTGGGTGAGAAGGGCAGGAGCGCGCTCATGAGAGCGCCCGCCGCCCCGACGCACGCCGCTCCGATGCCGAAGGCCACCGTGTAGATCCGGTTCACGTCCACGCCGATGACGAGGGCGCCGTAGCCGTTATCGGCGGCCGCTCTGATGAGCTTGCCCAGATCGCTCCTGAAGAGGAAGAGGTAGAGGACAAGCGAAAATGCCACGGCGAGGCCAAAGGTCAGCAGCCGGGCCACGTCGATGAA
>CAZXPE010000160.1:0-2133 GCA_964642915.1 uncultured bacterium
GTCGTCTCGCAACCCGCCTCGGTAAGGGCCGAGACCATCACGACGGGCATGGGGTGTCCCCTCATGAGCTTTTCCAGGAACGTGAGGCCGTCCATGCGCGGCATCTCTACGTCCAGGGTGAGGACATCCGGAGAGAGTTTCTTGATCTTCTCGCGGGCAAAATAGGGGTCCGCCGCGGTCCCGACAATCTCTATCGCCGGGTCGCGGGAGAGAAGAGCGGTCAGGAGCCGGCGCATCAGCGCCGAGTCATCCACCACCAGCACCCTGATCTTCTTCCCCACCGATCAAAAGAGGGTGACGTCAGATGGAGCTTCCAGCGTCGCGGCCACCTTCCGCTCGTACTGCCGCTCCCGGCGGGCGAGCTGGCCCAGCGCCCCCTGCCCCAGTCGCTTCAAAAGCACCCGCCCCGTGTCCGTGAAGAAGTAGATCGTGCGGGGGCGGTCGCCTCCAATGTCCTGGGAGGTTAGCGGAATCCCCTCGGTCTTCAAGTATGAAGTGATAAAGGCCGCGTTCTGGGTGGCGACCGATTGGGCGCCTTCTTTCATCCCGAGGAGGTGGGCGGCGCCGAAGATCTTGGCCTGGAGGCGCCCCCGCTCTCCCCCGAGCTTCATCACCTCGTTCATCAGTAGGTCCATGGCATAGACCCCGTAGCAGGCGCTCCGGTGGTCGCCGTCAGGGTCGAGGCGGGACGGGAGCATGAAGTGGTTCATCCCCCCGATCCTCTCCCGCGGGTCAATGAGGCAGACGGCGATGCAGGAGCCCAGCACTGTCTTGACGACCGCTGGTTCTCGGCTCGCCCAGACGCCGCCCATCGGGAGCGTGTGCTTCAGCTGGCCATCGAGGCTCGAAGGGCGTCCCATGATCGTCCTCCCTCAGGCTTCCGGTAGGTCGTGTTCTGGACGAATTCCAGTTCCTCGGTGAGCCCGAAGAGCGACTCGGAGTGGCCGACGAAGAGGCAGCCTCCCTCGACGAGCGCGGCGGCGAAGCGCTCCACAAGCCTCCTCTGGGTGGCCCGGTCGAAATAGATCATCACGTTCCGGCAGAAGATGGCGTCGAAGCGACAGCGGAGCGGCCAGGGGTCGTCCAGGAGATTGATCCGGCGGAAGACGACGAGGTCGCTGAGATCTCCGCGGACCTTCACGAGCCCTTCAAGGCGGCCGGTCCCCCGGAGAAAATATTTGCCGAGCAGCGCCCGCGGGACTGTGGAGACCTGCTCCAGCGGATAGATCCCCTCCTCGGCCCGGCCCAGGACCTCAGTGTCGATGTCGGAGGCCAGTATCCTGACGTCCCATCCCGGGGCCGCGGCCAGCGCTTCACGAAGCGCGATGGCAATGCTGTACGGCTCCTCCCCGCTGGCGCACCCCGCGCTCCAGACCCTGACCTTCCTCGTGTTGTTCCGACGCGCCCGGGCGGTGACCCAGGGAGTCCAGCGGTCACGTAGAAAATCGAAGTGGTGAAGCTCCCGGAAAAACTCCGTCTTGTTGGTGGTGATGCAGTTCACCATCCTGAGCATCTCCTCGCCTTTTGCGTCGTGAAGCATCAGGTGGTCATAGTACTGCTCGAACGTCGAGAAGCCGTGGGCGCGGAGGCGCTTGCTGAGGCGCGCTCTCAAGAGCTGGCGCTTGTGCTCTCCCAGGTTGATCCCGGCCTGGGCCCGGATCAGCTCGCGGAAGAGCTGAAACTCCCGCTCGGTGAGCCGGTACTCCTGAATCAGGCCTTCTTCAGCTATTAGCCTTGACACCTTCGCTCGCCCCGTGGTCTACTGGAGCCGTTTGAGAGCGTTGCCATGGGCGTCTACGATCAGATCAAAACCGCTTTTCAGGACATCATCGCTCCCGAGCTGCACGCTATACGCTCCGATATCCAGCGGCTCGACCAGAAGATTGACGGCGTTGACGCTCGCCTCACCATCAAGATCGACGCATTGAAGGCGGAAACGCTCGCCATGAAGGGCGAGCTGCTCTCCGAGATCCGCCGGCTTGACAACAAGATCGATTCCATGGAGGGAAAGCTGATCGCCGAGATCCGGCGCCTCGACGCCCGGATTGACTCCATCGATCGAGAACTGAAGACCGCCATCGAGATCCGCGAGCGGCTCGTGGCCCTGGAAGCCCGGCTCCCTCCCTGACTCCC
>CAZXPE010000160.1:2143-4893 GCA_964642915.1 uncultured bacterium
TGTCGCAGGATAAGATCGTTTCGCCTTGAAGAACTGCTTTACAGAGAGGAGCGGATCGCATGACCACCTCCAGCCTCGATGAGCTTGCCGAGCAGCTCAACAGGTTGACTCCTCAAGAACGAGAGGTTCTCTACCAGAAGGTGCGGCATAGGGATTTTCTCGCTCGCCTTGAAAGGCTGAGCGAGCGCTACCGGGCCCGCCTGGCGCGCGAAGGAAACCTTGCCCGGACACCCGAGGATCTCCTCGCCGCCTGGGCTGAGGAACGTGGGGACCTCGTCCGCCGTGACCATCCTGAATGAGCGCATAGGGCTTGACACCAACGTCTTCCTCCTCGGGCTGCGCAAGATAGACCCCCCTTCAGATCGGCTCCTTACCCCCGCCACTTTCTGCGAGAGATCACGGGTCTTCCCTTCCGGGTGTTGACACCCGACGGCGCTCTTGTGGAAATCGAGGGCTTCCTTTGATCCGATCCCCGAGCCCCGACTTTCTAGTTCACCGAGCCGAGGGCCTGAAGCTCTTCGCCCCCGAGCACCTTCTCGATGTCGAGCAGCACGATGAGGCGCTCGCCGGCCCTGGTCATCCCGCTGATGAAGCGAGTGTCCACCTGGGCTCCGAAGTCCGGCGTGGCCTGGATCTCCCCTTCGCTGATGTTCAGGACGTCGGAGACGGCGTCCACGATCAGCCCCATCACCCGGCCTCGGACCTGGACCACGACGATCACCGTGAACTTGTCGTACTCCACCTCTTCCAGGGAGAACTTCCTCCTGAGGTCCACGATCGGGACCACGGTGCCGCGGAGATTCATCACCCCCTTGATGTGCGCCGGGGTGTTGGGGATCGGCGTGATCGCCGAGTACCCTTTGATCTCCTGCACCTTCAGGATCTCGACACCGTACTCCTCGCTCCCCAGGGTGAAAGTCAGGAACTGGTTGCCGTCGGCAGCAATGCCGATCTCCTGATTCAAGACATCTACCTGCTTCATGGCATCCTCCCTCTTCTTAGAACTCTTCGAAGCCGTCGCCCTTGCCGTTGTCTGCGAGGCTCCCCGCCAGAACCGGCTCAGCCTTCTTGACCGGCGCTGCTTTCTGACGCGCGCGCCGGTGTAAGACCTCTGCCTTGGGCGCCGGGGCCGAGGGGGCTGGAGCCGCCGGGCGGGAGGCCACTCTTTCCCCTTCCTCGACTCTGAAGCGCTTGACCACGGCCTGAAGCTCGGCGGCCTGGGCCGCCAGAGACTGACTGGTGGAGGAAAGCTCCTCCACCTGGGCAGCGTTGGACTGGGTCACCTGATCCATCTGGGTGATGGCTTTGTTGACCTGATCGATCCCCGCAGCCTGCTCCTGTGAGGCAGCGGCGATCTCTGAGACGATCTCGGCCACTTTCTTCACGCTGGTCACGATCTCCTCGAGCGTCTTCCCTGAGTGGTTGACCAGCTCGCTCCCGCCCTGCACCTTCTGGACAGAGTCCTGGATCAGGGCTTTGATCTCCTTGGCTGAGGCCGCTGAGCGCTGAGCCAGGTTCCTGACCTCAGACGCCACCACGGCGAACCCTCGCCCCTGTTCTCCGGCGCGAGCGGCCTCCACTGCCGCGTTGAGAGCCAGGAGGTTGGTCTGGAAGGCGATCTCGTCGATGACGGTGATGATGTCGGCGATCTGCTTGGAGGCCTTGTTGATCTCCCCCATCGCAGCGACTGCGTCGGTGACGACCTTGCCGCCCTTGTCGGCTACGTCGCGGGAGGAGAGGGCGAGCTGGTTGGCCTGACGGGCGTTGTCGGCAGACTGCTTGACTGTGGAGGTCATCTGCTCCATGGAGGAGGCTGTCTCCTCCAGGGAGGATGCCTGCTCCTGGGCCCCGTTGGAAAGCTCCTCGGCCCCGGCAGACATCTGCTGGGCGGCTGAGGCCACGTGGGTGGCCCCGGCGTTGACCTGTGTCATGACCTCCCTCAGCCCCTCCACCATCTTCCGTGTGGCCTCAGCCACCTGGCCCACCTCGTCCTTCGACTCGACCTCAACAGAGACCGTGAGATCGCCCTCGGCCACGCGCTGAAGCACACCGCTTACTTCGCCCAGTGGACGCGCGATGATCCTGGCAATCACGAACCCCAAGAAAATCGAGAGGCCGAGCCCGACCAGAAGGACGAGGACGGTGAGCCGGCTGGTCGCGGCGTACTGCTGATTGCCCGCCTCGACGGCGGCCTCAGCGGCCTTCACCTTGGTGCCGAAGAGCTGGTCGATAGCTTCCGAGGCTTCGCGATAGCGCTGGCCTACCTCACCAAGAGCGGCCGCCATGGCTTCGTCCTTCTTACCGGCCGCGCTCAGGGGGAGCGTCTTCGCGTTGCGCGCTTCTGTGAACTGCGTCCAGGCGTGCTTGAACCGGGCGAAGACGTCTTTTTCCTCCTGCGTCAGCCTGGTTGCCCCGAACTTGCCCATCTCCTCGGCAGTCCTGGCGTCGAACTGCTTGATCTCGGCCTCAAGCTCTCTCATCCTGCCAGGGTCCTGAGCGAGGACGTGATTGAGCGCATCGATCCGGGTCCTGAGCATCAACCCCCGTGCGGTGGCCAGGTGGGTGATCGGAACAAGCTGGTTCTGGTGGACGTCCTGGAAGTTACCCTGGATGCTCCCCATCGACCTCAAACCGTTCAGCCCCACCATGACCATGATGGCAGTGACGGCCATGAACCCGATCAAGAGCTTGGTCATCGTCTTCCGGTTCTTGAACCACGTCATCGTCGTGTCCTCCTCATGTTATGGAAC
>CAZXPE010000161.1:0-4884 GCA_964642915.1 uncultured bacterium
TCGCGAGGATCAGGGTGATCACCACCACCGCCACCCCCACGAGGGCGGTGTTGACCAGCCACTTCACGTAGAGCGTCTCCTGGAAGAGGACGCGGAGGTTCTCCAGCGTCGGGGGATCGTTGTAGAGGAACGGGTTGTTCCCCCGCTTTAGGAGATCGCTGGTCCGCTTGAACGCGGTGACGAGCATCCAGTAGAAGGGGAAGGCCGTGAAGAGCGTGAACAGCCCCAGATCCTCGAGGCCCTGAACCTCCCGCGGTGATTACCTCGCCGGCAACGCTCATCCTCTACTCCCTTTAACTTTGACCGCGATCTCCTGACGGTCGGGCCCGTCACTTTAGGCGCTTGACCAAAGAAGCTTCCGGAAGCTACTATCGGCCTATGCGGGCCGTTGGGCTGAAAGTCCTCAAGAACCGTCTGAGCGAGTACGTTCGATTGGCTGCGAGCGGAGAGACCGTCCTCGTCACCGACCGCGACCGGGTCGTGGCGGAGTTGGTCCCCCCGGGGGCGGGTCGGAGCGCCATGCCGGCCGATGCCCAGCTCGCGGATACGGTGCGCCGGGGATGGGTGACACCGCCGCTGCTGCCGGGGCAAGGCGAGCCCCCGCGCGCGCCCATCGCCCCGCTCCGCGCGCTGCTTGAGGATCTCGCTCGGGACCGGGCTGAGCGGTGATCTATCTGGACACCTCGGTGGTGCTGGCGCAGCTCCTCGCCGAGGATCGGGTTCCACCCCCTGCGCTCTGGGAGGAGCCGCTCATTTCGAGCCGGCTTCTTGAGTATGAAGTCTGGACCCGGATTCATGCGCGGCGGCTTGGCCCGTCGCATGGAGAATTCGTCAGGGGCTTGCTTGGCCGGGTAGCGTTTCTTGAGCTTGCGCCTCCGGTCCTGGCGCGGGCGATCGAGCCGTTCCCCGATCCCGTGCGAACGCTCGACGCGCTGCACCTCGCCTCGCTGGACTTTCTTCGGAGACACGGGCAGCCGACGAGCCTGGCGAGCTACGATGAGCGGCTGCTCGCGGCCGCGCGGGGTCTCGGCATCGACGTGTATCCCCTCTGACCGGCTTCGTTCAGGCCACCTTCCGCTCTCGTCTGGAGAGGGGATGTGCGGCAGGGGGCCTTCGACGAGAGAGGAGTTCACGGTCGGACGGAGACAGGAGAAGGGATCATGATGCGAGTCCTCATGATGAGCGCGGTCCTGCTCCTCTCTTACGGGGGGTGGGGCATTCCGGAATCGCGTGCCCAGGCTGTTCAAAGCGCATCTCTTCGCAAGCCCTGTCAGGATCACTTGAAAAAGCACTTGGAAAACTCTCGGGCCGGCTATTTTTACTACGTCGAAGATCCGCAGTCGACGAAATCCAACTGCGGCTGGAGTTGGGAGGATCCCGGAGAGTTTGATAGGTATCCGAGCGCGGAGCAAACAGCGTTTACCTACTGCCAGAATGCCGCCGGCGAGCGAAGCATCCAAGCGCAATGTTACTTGATCGCCAAAGGCGCCACGATTGTCGCGGGTTCGTATGAGGAGGCGAAACAAGGGGCGAAGAGCAATAGCGCTGGAAGCATCATGGCCACCGACAGCATGCGTTGCGGACAAACAGCCGGGAGTCGATTTTACTGGGTGGAACGCGCCTTCTGCGACCTGCCTGTTCACGGCCCTGAGAAGGCTCAGGGGATCGTGATCTGGAATCACGGGATATCGGGCACTAACGTGCAGTACGCGGCTCCCGCTGCCCTGACATTGCGCCTGCTTCAGGCCAGAGGTTGGGATGCGGTCAAGCTCAATCGACATAACCTGGGGGAGGGAGACACCCAAAGGTCTCTATCACGATCAGTAGATCGCACGCTGGAGGAGGTGAAGTTTCAGCGGAAGCTGGGCTATAGGAAAGTCGTTGTGGCGGGACAGTCATTCGGAGGGTGGATCTCTTTAGAGACAGCAGAAACATCGGGGGACGTCTTCGCGGTTGTGGCCATGGCGCCAGGTGTGCGCCATGGCGGAGCAGGAAGTCTCGACGTGTCGATTACGGACCGGCTACTTCAATGGGCGAAGGGGGAGCGCCTCGCAGTGATATTCCCTAAAGACGATGTGCTATTTGGGAAAGTCACTCGTGGAGAAAGCGCGTTGAGGGCGCTGGCAGGCCGAAAGAAGCCCTACCTGGTCCTTGACGAGACCAGTGGGTTGGTAGGACATGGCGGAGGCACCGGGGGAAACTTCGCCTTGCGGTACGGCATGTGTCTGGTTGAGTTCCTGTCGGCCCCCAGCTTGCCTGAAGGGCGGTTTGTCTGCACCCCACAAGCCGACCAGTGGACGGTCGCCAAGGAGTTGCTTCCGAAACCTCCCAAGGATCTGAAGGTCGTCACAGATTCCAGCGCGCTGCCCGAGTCAATCCGCGGTCTTGAAGGACTCTGGTGGGGACTTCTCGGAGAAACCATCGTGTCGTTTGCCCTGGTTGACAGTGGAGAGCAAAAGCTTCGCGCGATGTACGGCTGGGCTTCGGGGAACCGAGGTGGCAGGGTTCAAGAGGTCGAGGTGGCCGAGGAGCAACTGAAAATGACTTTCTCCAATAAGGCAACCGCTGTAGTGAAGCGAGTGGAAGAGGGGAAGGCTGATGTCACCTACACGGCGTCTGGAGCGGGCCAGAGTGACTTTTCACTCACAGGGGGCGGCGGTTCCGGCGTGTGGAAGGCCACCCTTGTCAGAGTGAAGACAGACCAATGACGTCACTCGATCCTCCCGCTTGACTTGATGGGGGCAACTGGTCTCCGAGCGAGTTCTCACCCGGGCAGGGTGATGAAGGGGTAGTGGGAGAGGGCGGCGTAGACGATCTGTTTCATCTCCTCGATCTGCTCGGCCGTCTTCGCCTCGAAGCGGAGGGTGAGGTAGGGGTTGGTGTTGGAAGCGCGGATCAACCCCCAGCCGCCTGGAAAGATTACCCGCGCCCCGTCGATGTCGATGACCTCATAACTCTTCTTGAACTCCCGCGTGATTTCCTCCACCAGAGCACAGCCAGGATAAACGCCCTTTCTCGGGCTTTCGCTCAGGTCCGCCGGGGCGCCCGCGACCTTTCCCGGGGGCTGTGCTCCGGCGCAACCGCGCCCGACATGCGCGCGCACGGGTGCGCCGCCGCGGACAGGGGGGCGCGCTTACTTGATGGCGCCGACGGTGAAGCCGGCGATGAAGCGGTCCACGAAGAAGTTGTAGAGGATCGCGATCGGCACGCTGGCGATGAAGGAGCCGGCCATCAGCGAGCCCCAGAAGTACACGTCGCCGTGGACCAGGAAGGTCGGCACCCCGACGCTCACCGTCATCTGCCGGACGGAGGAGATGAAGGTCAGGGCGTAGACGAACTCCTGCATGACCAGAGTGAAGGAGAAGATGACCACCGTGAGGACCCCCGCCACCGAGATCGGTATCACGACCTTGACGAACGCCCCGAAGCGGCTCAGCCCGTCGATCATGGCGGCCTCCTCCAGGTCGCGCGGGATCGCCTTGAAGAACCCCATCAGGAGCCACGTGCAGAACGGGATCGTGAAGGAGGGGTAGACGAGCACCAGAGACCAGAGAGAGTCCTGGAGGCCCAGGTCGCCGATGACCCGCGACATCGGGATGAAGAGTAGCGTCGGCGGCACGAGATAGGTGAGAAAGATCCCGATCCCGAGCTGCTCCCCCCACCGCCCCGTGAGCCGGGCCAGCGCGTACCCCGCCGGGATCGCGAGGATCAGGGTGATCACCACCACCGCCACCCCCACGAGGGCGGTGTTGACCAGCCACTTCACGTAGAGCGTCTCCTGGAAGAGGACGCGGAGGTTCTCCAGCGTCGGGGGATCGTTGTAGAGGAACGGGTTGTTCCCCCGCTTCAGGAGATCGCTGGTCCGCTTGAACGTGGTGACGAGCATCCAGTAGAAGGGGAAGGCCGTGAAGAGCGTGAACAGCCCCACCACGCCGAAGTGGCCGAGGGTGAGCCCCCAGCGCCGCCCGGTCCCGGCGGCCATCTCAGGTTACCTCGCTCCGCCGGGCGATCCGGAGGAAGACGATCGCCACGGCCAGGAGCAGCGGGAAAAGGAATATCGCGATGGCCGCGCCCTCGGCCAAGTCGCCGCCCTGGACGCCGGTGAAGAAGGCCAACGTCGAGAGCACCTGGGTGGTGTCGTAGGGGCCGCCGCGGGTCAGGACGAAGATCACGACCATGTCGGTGAAGGCGAAGACGAGGCCGAAGAGGAGCGCCACCAGGAGGATCGAGCGGATGAGCGGCACCGTGATCTGGAAGTGGTGTCGCCAGAAGCTGGCCCCGTCCACCTGGGCGGCGTCGTGGATGTCCTTGGGGATGGAGGTGAGGCCGGCCAGGATGATCACCGTGGCGAGCGGCAGGAGCCGCCAGACGTGGACCGTGATGACGGACCCCATCGCCAGGTAGGGCTTGCCGAGGTACATGGGCCAGCCGTCCGCGGTGATGAGCCCGAAGGCCTCCAGGGTCCAGTTGATCACGCTGTAGATGGAGTCCAGGATCCAGAGCCAGCCGATCGTGCCGAGCGAGATCGGCGCCACCCACGGCAGGAGGAGCAGGAGCCGCACCACCCACTTCCCGCGGAACTCCTTCAGGAGCGCCAGAGCCAGGATGTTAGCCAGGATGATCACCAGCACCTGGGAGACAATGGCGAAGACGAAGGTGTTCTGGAGGGAGGTCTGAAACTTCGACGTCGGGACCACGCTGATGAAGTTCTTCAGCCCCACGAAGCCCAGCGTCCGCCTCCCCATGCTGATGTCGCTGACGCTGTAGTAGAGGGCCAGGAGGAACGGCAGCCCGACGATAAGCAGAATGTAGAGCACCGCCGGGCCGATCATGAGCGGCCCGAGCCACTCCGGCCGGTCCAGGACGAACCCGAACCGGCGGCCC
>CAZXPE010000162.1:0-4879 GCA_964642915.1 uncultured bacterium
TCGCGGAGCCCCTCGCCGAAGAGGTTGAAGGCGAGGACGACGATGAGGATGGCGGTGCCCGGGATCAAGGTGAGCCACGGCGCGTCGAAGATGTAGCGCTTGCCGTCGGAGAGGATGTTCCCCCAGGTGGCGTCGGGAGGGGGGACGCCGAACCCGAGGAAGGAGAGGCTCGACTCTGTCAGGATCGCTCCCGCCACCCCGAGGGTGGCCGACACCAGAACCGGCGCCACGGCGTTGGGAATGAGGTGGCGAAGGATCACGCGACGGCCGGGCACCCCCGCCGCATGGGCCGCCTGGATGAACTCCTGCTCCCTCAGCGACAGGATCTCGGCCCTGACGAAGCGCGCCGTCCCCTCCCAGCTCGTGAGCCCGATGACAACCATGATGTTCCAGATCGACGGCTTGAGGACAGCGACCACAGTCAGGATCAGGAAAAACGACGGGAATGAGAGCATCACGTCGATCAGCCCGGTGATGAGCGTGTCAACCGTCAGGAGCCTCAGCCGCCCCACCCCGACCCGAGCCGGGCCGTAGTAGCCGGCGATCCCTCCCAGGACGAGGCCGATCCCCACGGCGATCCCCACAGCCACGAAGCCGACTGAGAGCGAGACGAAACCGCCCTCGAGCATCCGGGCGAAGACGTCGCGCCCCAGCTCGTCGGTCCCGAGGAGATAGATCCCGAGCCTCGGCAGGCTTACCTGAGGCACCGCATCGCGGTTAGGAAAGGAGAGCGGGGGCTTGAGCTTGTCGGGAAGGCGGACCTCTCGCCCGTCGAAAACCGGATGCTCCCCGCTGGTGAGTAAGAGCCCGACGACGGCCACGAGGAAGAAGCAGACGACCGCAGCCATCCCCGCCACAGCGGTCCGGTTCCTCAGAAAGAGCCGCCAGGCGAGCCGCGAGGGAGAAAGGGCTTTCGCGTTCTCAGTCATAGCCTGATCCTCGGATCGACCAGCATGTAGAGAAGGTCTGAGAGCAGCGTCCCGATCAGAGTCAGGACGGCTGCGATGAAGTTGAGGGCGATCACGACGGGGTAGTCGCGGCCGAGGATCGCCTCGTAGCCGAGCCTGCCGATCCCCGGCCAGGCGAAGATCGTCTCGAAGATGACGCTCCCTCCGATGAGCCCAGGGATCAGGAGCCCCAGCATAGTCACGAACGGGAGGAGGCCGTTTCTCAACGCATGGCGGTAAAGGACAACGTCCTCGGCGAGCCCCTTGGCCCGGGCTGTCCTGACGTAGTCTGAGCCGATCACCTCGAGCATCTGAGAGCGGACGTAGCGGGAGAGGACAGCGATCCCCGCTGTGGCCCCGAGAGCCGACGGGAGGACCAGATGCCAGGTCCTGTCCATGATCCCCGGCAGAAGACCTGCCCCTTCCCTCCCGAAGGTCCTGAGCCCGATCACGTCAATGTGGAAGGTCTGAACGACGAAGATCATCCCGAGATAGGAGAGATAGAACCCCGGGATCGAGATCAGGGCGAAGACGAGGACCGTGGTGGCCCGGTCGAATAGAGAGTTCCGTCGAAAGGCGGTGGCGATCCCCAGGGGGAAGGCGTAGCACCAGACCAGGATCGTTCCGACCAGGAAGAGGGGGAGGCTGTTCCAGGCCCGCTCGACGATCTTCTCCATCACCGGCTGGTTGTCCTTGAACGAGCGGAGCTGGCCTGTGAAGAGCTTCTGGTAGAAGAGCCTGTACTGGACGTGAAGCGGCTTGTCGAGATCGAAGGCGGCCCGGTAGCGGGCGAGCTGCTCACGGGTGAAGCGCGGGTTCATCGGGTCGATCTGGCTCGGCTCTCCGGGGGCGAGGTGGACCACGGCGAACGAGATGATAGAGACGAAGAAGAGAGTCCAGAGCTTCCTCCAGAGGGCCCTCAGCGTGAAAGTGAGCATGGGATCATCCCTGGGACAGCTCAGGTCGGTAAGGAGGAAGCGCCGGCGCGGGGGTTTTGATCCACTCTCTAAAGTGGAAGCCGATCCTGCCGAGCTTGTTCGGGACGAAGGGGAGGTACCGAGGCGTGCCGTCGGGCCCCCTGACCATGCGGACGATCTTTCCGTCCATGAGAGCCAGGCCCTTTCTGACGTAAAGAAAGGTGTAGGGCTGGTCCTGGGCGATCAGCCCGTGAAGCTCACGCGCCATTGCCACCTGGCGGCTCTCGTTGTACTCCTGGCGGATCCTGATCAGCAGCTCGTCGGCCCTCGGGTTCGAGTAGCCGACGAAGTTCAACTGGAAGGGGCCGGTCTGGCTCGAGTGGAAGATCTGATAGATGTCGGGATCGAGCCCCATCGACCAGCCGAGCACCACGGCGTCGAAGTCGGACTTGTTCACCCTCTCTCGGATGAAGACGGCCCATTCTAGCGAGAGCGCCTCGACCTTGATCCCGAGCCGCCGCCAGGCATTCTGGGCGATCACCATGATCGCCTGACGCTCTTCGTTTCCCGAGTTGGTGATGATCGTGAAGGCGAGCGGCGCGCCGTCCTTCTCGAGGATTCCGTTGGCGTTCTTCTTCCAGCCGGCCTCAGCCAGGAGCCGGGCCGCTCCTTCGAGGTCGTAGGGGAGCGGCTTCACCGCGGGGTCGTAGTAGTCGGTCTGCTTGGGATACGGCCCTGTGGTTCGCTCCCCCTGGCCGTAGAGGACGTAGCGGATGATCTCCTCGGTGTTGATCGCCATTCCGAGGGCCCTTCTGACCCTCGGGTCCTGGAAGATCGGGCGCCTCATGTTATAGCCGATGTAGGTGTAGCCGAGCTGGAGGAGCGATGTCGCGTGAAATCGCGGATCGTCCTTGAGCCGAGCCACCTGGTGGGGCTGGGCGCCGTAAGCGTCCGACGTTCCGGCGTAGAAGGTCAGCTCTGTCGTCAGCAAATCAGGGACGATCCTCATCAGGTACTCAGCGAAGTTCGCCGGCCCCTCCCAGTAGTCGTCGAAGCGGCTGAGCTTGACGTACTGGTCTGTCTTCCACTCGGCGAACTGAAAGAGCCCTGTCCCAACGGGTTTGCGGTTGAAGGCCGAATCGCGCACAGAAAACTTCTCAGGATCTTTCCCCGCTGCCAGGGCCTCCTGGCGGAGCCTCTCGCGGTTCAGGAGGTGCTCGGGGAGGATCCCCATCCCCCAGCTCTCGAAGCCGGGCTGGAAGAGGCGCTTATAGGTCACCCTGACGGTGAAGCGGTCAGGGGTCTCCACTGACTTCACAGGCTCGAAGTCGGGGACGCGGGGAGAGAGGTTTCTCGGGTCAACGATCGTCTCGTAGGTGAAGCGGACGTCCCCCGAATCAAGCTCGTGGCCGTCGTGAAAGCGCACCCCTCGGCGCAGATTGAACACGATCACGGGGTTCTCCTCCGTCGGGGGGAGCTTCTCAGCCGCCACGGCTCCGGCAACAGCCGGGTTGGGAGCAGTGATAAAGCGGAGCGGGTTGAGCCGCTTCACGTAACCGCCCAATAGCCGATCAAGCCCCTCGAAAAAGTCCTGGTCCACCTCCTTCAGCGTGAACTTGAGGCGCTGCGGGCGGCGGATCGTCACTTCAACCGGCGCAGAGGGCGTCCCGGCGCGGGCAGGCGGCGAAACCCGCTCAATGATCGTTTCTCCGGGAACCACCTCGATCTTCTCGACGAGGCGGAGCGCCGGCGCCCCCGACGCCCTGGCAGAGCGGAGTCGTTCGAGCAGCGCTCCAGCAGTCGCCGGGGTGCCGTCGGGGAGCGAAAGCGATCCGTCAATGAGGAGATACGCCTCCTCGAAGATCCTCCACGACTCGGCGAGCCGCTCCCTGAATGAGAGATCGAGATCGCGGTCGATCAAGCCATCGAAGACCAGGTTGTTCACCTCGCTGGACGCCGAATCGGCCGAGAGAGTGGGGTTCAGGATGGAGGCGTCCCCGCTCGATGCGCTGATGTAGCGGGTGAGCCGCTTCGGATCTCCCCTTGCCTGATCCTCGAAGGTAGGGACCCAGAAGTACGACTGGAGGAGGAAGAGGCTCACCACGGTCGGAGCGACTATGAGGAACCGCTTGATCAGCACCGGTGCTCTCCGAGCAGGCTGAGTCGCCGCGCCGCCCTCGCGCGGGCGAGAAGACGAATTACTTCGAACCTGACGGCGGCTGGGCGGGCGCCTGGACGGGGGCCGGCTGGGTCATCACCGAGCTGGTCCGCTTTGAGGCCAGCATGGCGAGGCCGAACGAGGTCAGCATGAAGATGACGGCCACCACCGTCGTGAGCTTCCACATCACCGAGGGAGTCCCCATTGAGCCGAAGACCGCCTGGCTTCCGCCCCCGCCGAACGCCGAGCCGATGTCGGCCCCCTTTCCGGCCTGGATGAGGACGATGGCGATGATCGCCAGGCTGACGAAGACATGCAGGATGACGATGGCTGTGTACACGCGATCACTCCTTTGACGACGGCCCGCTTTTAGCGGCCATCTTTTTAGCGATGGCAATGAACGACTGGCCCTGGAGGCTTGCCCCCCCGATCAGCCCACCGTCAATCTCGGGCTCCTGGCTGAGGTCCCCGGCGTTTTCTGGCTTCACGCTCCCCCCATAGAGGATCCTCACGCTCTGGGCGACCTCCTTTGAGGCCAGCTCGGCGAGCAGCCCCCTGAGATAACCGTGGACTTCGGCGGCCTGGCCGGGCGTGGCGTTCAACCCCGTCCCGATCGCCCAGACAGGCTCGTAGGCGATGACTGATCGTCCGACATCCTGAGGTGTGAGCCCGGCGAGACCGGCTCTGAGCTGCCCCTCGGCGATCGTAAAGGTGAGTCCCTGCCTCCTCTCCGCCTCGGTCTCACCGACGCAAAGAATAGGGGTGAGGCCTTGAGCGAGGGCGGCCTTCACTTTTTGATTGATCTGGGCGTCGCTTTCAGCGAAGAGCTGGCGCCTCTCTGAGTGGCCCAGGATCAC
>CAZXPE010000163.1:0-4869 GCA_964642915.1 uncultured bacterium
CTCCCGATCTACGCCGAGCCGTACTGCATGGCCGTCATCAAAAACGGCCCGAACACGGCCGGAGCCAGAAAGTTCTTCGATTTCATGCTCGGCAAGACCGCGCAGGAGATCCTGGTCCAGAACGGCGACTACTCGGTCCGCTCTGACGTGGAGCCGCCCGCCGGGGGGGCGCTCTCCCTCCTCACCCTGGAGCGCGGCAAGTTGAAGGACGACTACGTCTGGGCGGCAAAGGAGAGGAAGGCGATCCTCGCCCGCTTTACGACCGTGCTGGAACAGAAGGGCATCAAAGGCCCCACGAAGTGAAACGCGAGTCGGCCGTCACGCTCCTGATCCTCGGGGCCTTCGTCCTGGTCATTGGATTTGTCTGCTACCCCCTCGGCCTGATCTTCGTCGAGAGCTTCAGAAGCGAAGGCGCGTGGGGTGTGGCGAACTACCTCAGGCTCTTCGGAAGCCCCTACTTCCGCAGCGTCATCGTGGACACCCTTAAAATCTCTCTCGCCTCCACCGTCTGCGCCGTGACGCTGGGGCTGGCCTTCGCCTACGCGCTGGTCAGAGCGCCAGTGCCCGGCCGTCGCGTCTTTTTCTGGGTGAGCCTGCTCCCCATCATCGCCCCGCCGTTTGTGGTCGCCTTCAGCTTCATCCTCCTCTTTGGCCGGAACGGCCTGGTCACACGTCTGACCGAGCAGCTCCTGGGCGTCTCGTACATCATCTACGGCTGGGACGGGATCGTCTTCGCCCAGACCATTGCGTTTTTTCCGCTCGCCACGCTGATCCTCTCGGGCACGATCGCCAACCTGGACCCGTCGCTGGAAGAGGCGGCCCGCGACCTCGGCGCGCGCGAGGGGCGCGTCTTCTTCACCGTTACCCTCCCGCTCCTCATGCCGGGGCTCATGGGAGCGAGCCTCCTGGTCTTCATGTCGAGCCTCGCGTCGTTCGGTCCGCCCGCGCTCCTCGGCGGCGGCGTCTCCACGCTTGCGGTTGAGGCCCTGACTCAAACCCTCGGGGTCCTTGACTGGGGGATGGGGACGGCCATCGGCGTGCTTCTTCTCATTCCGTCGCTGCTCCTCTTCCAGGTTCAGGGGCTCCTCAAGCGCGGCCGCTCCTATGTGACCGTCACCGGTGCGCCGACCCAGGCCGGGGCCCAACGGGTCCCGCCCTTCGTGACCTGGACGCTCTTTGTCCTCCTGAGCGGAATCTCACTGCTTGTCCTCGCCATCTTCGCTGTCGTGTTCTTCGGGGCCGTGACCCGCACCTGGGGAGTGGACTATACGCTCACCCTCGCGCACTTCCGAGCCGTATTTGCCCACGCGGGGCGCTCAGTCGTCAACAGCATGGGCCTCGCGGCGGTGGGTGCTGTGGTCGCGGCCCTCATCGGGATGGCCGTGGCCTACGTGGTGGAGCGCCGGCGCTTCCTCGGCCGCCGCCTGTTGGATTATCTCGCCATGCTTCCCTACGCCGTCCCAGGAACCCTGACAGGGCTTGGGCTCGTCTTCGCCTTCAACTCGCCGCCGTTGATCTTGACCGGGACGGGGGGAATTATCCTCCTCGCCTACGTGACGCGCCGGATGCCGTTCGGTCTCAGAGCCGGCGCCTCGGCCCTCCAGCAGATCGACCCGGTCCTCGAAGACGCCTCAGCCGACCTCGGGGCCCGCTGGGGGCAGACCTTCCGATGGGTGCTCCTGCCGCTCCTCCGCCCGGCTTTTATCGCTGCGCTCGCCTTTACGTTTATTCGGGCCATGACAGAGATCAACGCCTCGATCTTCCTCATCTCGCCGAGCTGGCGCCTCATGGCCGTCGAGATCTATAACTCCGTCACGGCGGGCGACCTCGGCGCCGCCGCCGCCTTCTCCACTCTCATGATCGCCATGGTCGTCGTCACGCTGATGCTCCTCTACCGGATCACCGGCACCGCCGAATCTCTCTTCAAACTATGAAGCAATCAGCGGTCAGCTCTCAGCCGTCAGGAGACCGAACGCTGATCGTTGACGGCTGAGGACTCACCGATGAATCCAGTTGCGGTGAAGCTCAGCGGAATCACCAAGCGATTCGGCGCGGTCGAAGCCGTGAAGGACTTCACCTTTGAATTCCCCGCGGGCCGGCTCACCACTCTCCTCGGCCCCTCGGGATGCGGGAAGACCACCACCCTCCGCTGCATCGGCGGATTTTACGAGCCCGACACCGGTGAGATCTGGATCTGCGACAAGAACATTACCCGCGTGCCCCCCTACGCTCGGCCGACCGGCACCGTCTTTCAGAACTATGCCCTCTTTCCCCATCTCACCGTCTTTGGCAACGTCGCCTACGGTCTCCGCGTCAAAAAACTTTCCAGAGCGGCCATCAAAGAAAAAGTTGACAGGGGGCTTGGCCTGATGAGGCTCGACGGGTTGGCCGATCGCTACCCTCATCAGCTCTCCGGCGGCCAGCAGCAACGCGTGGCCATCGCCCGAGTCCTCGTGACCGAGCCTCAGGTCCTCCTCTTCGACGAGCCTCTCAGTAACCTCGATGCCAAGCTCAGGGTCGAGATGAGGGGAGAGATTCGGCGCCTTCAGGAATCGCTGGGGATCACGGCCATCTACGTCACCCACGACCAGGAAGAGGCTATGGCCCTCTCAGACCTCATGGTCGTCATGAACCGCGGGGTGATCGAGCAGGTGGGAGGCCCCATGGAGATCTATCACCACCCCCGCACCACCTTCGTCGCGGGGTTTATCGGCCAGACCAACGTTCTGGAGGGGGAAGTGCTGGGGATTCACGGCAACCTCGTTGAGGTATCGGTGCTCGGGGCGAGACTCCGGGCGCCATCAAGCAAGCCGTGTCGTCCGGGGGAGAAGGTCCAGCTTCTCAGCCGGCCCGAAGCCGTCTTTCTGACGGCCCCGTCGAATGGGCTCCTGGCCGGGCAGATCCGCGAGGCGACATTCCTCGGGCCGCTCGCCCGCTACCAGGTCGAGCTGGCCGGGGGCATCCGCCTCAGCGTGGACCAGCCGAACCCCCGCATCCTGCGCCCGCGAGGGAGCAGGGTCGGCGTGGCGCTCGATCTTGAGGCCGTCACCCTGCGCCCTCTCAACGCCGAGGCAGAGAGCTCAATTGAGCATGGCCGGCACTCTGCTAACCTGGCTGGACAGAGTATTGAGCCCCTCACCCCTCCCGCTCCCTTTTCCTCTGCCCCGAGGGGAGAGGATAGGTGAGGGGACCTGATCGCTGAGCTTTCATCCAACAGGGAGAGTGTGCGATGAGAACCTCAGGAATGAAGAGATCGGGATGGAGCAGATGGAGCCTGGGAGCAGCAGTCATCGTTGGGATCGCCCTTGTGGGGCTAGTTGCGCCGACGCCGGTAGCGGCTCAGACGGTAAACCTCTTCACCGGCACGGCGGATTACTCGATCCCCATTGTCGTTCCTCCCGACACCAATGGGGTTGGACCCAGCCTGGCCCTGGTGTATAGCAGTCACGGTGGTAGCGATTGGATCGGCTCCGAGTGGAGCTTGGCGGGCTTGGGATACGTTGAACGCCTCGGTCCCGACTACCGCCCCACCCCTACCTACAGCATCGGCAGCGACACCTTTCGACTGGTGCTTGGCGGAGCCGAACACAAGCTGGTTTATAACTCCGCCACCGGCTACTACCACACCCAGATTGAGAGCTTTCTTCAGATTCAATACGTCCCGACTAGCCCGACGTATTGGATCGTGACGGATAAGGGGGGGACCAAGTTCTACTTCGGCCAGACCGCGGCCTCCCAGCAAAACAACCCTGGAGACACGACCAAGGTCTTTCGCTGGCGCCTCGATAAAGTCCTCGATCCGCATGGCACCTACTGGACCGTTTCCTATGACAAAGACACGACCAACGGCGACATGTATCCTCAGCAGATCGTCTACACCCAGGGCGCGGGGCTGGCCTGCACTCCGAGTAATCTCTCCACCTGTCGCACCGTGGACTTTCTCAGCGAGGCCCGGACCGATGTCCAGACCAGCTACCTGACCGGCGCCAAGATCGTCAGCGACAGGCGGCTTCAGGCCGTCGAGGTCAGGCTGGGCGGGCAGTTGGTTCGCAAGTACACCTTGGGCTACACCATGAGCTCCGCGACAGCGCGGAGCCTTCGCTCGGTCTCCCAGCTCACCTCACTCACCGAGACCGGCGCGGATGGCACGACAGCTCTGCCCCCCCTCACCTTCACCTACAACGTCGATAGCAATGCTTCCCAGCTCAGCCTTGGCCCGACCGCCATGATCAACGATCCCGCCGAAGCCCTTTTTGAGAACTGTGCCTATCCAGTGGACATCAACGGCGATGGTCTTACTGACGTTCTGGTAGGATGGGGAGCCGGGAACTACTACGCCTACCCCAACCTGGGCTACTACGCTCCCACGGGCGGCTATACCTTCGACTGGCTGGTCATTTCCAACCCCCCGACCCCTTTTCCCTCCCTCTGCAGCACCCGGAGCGAATACAGGCGGGAACACCGCGTCAATCCTTTCTCGCTTTTCTTACACATGATCGGATGGCTCGCCGGGGCCATAGGAGGTGGACCCCCGGGAGTCGCGGCGGCCGAGATCGCTTTTGACATGCTCAAACTAGGGGTCAGCTCCACGCAAAAATATGAAGTGCTGGTTCGGGTCCATGACACCACGGTGGTGGATCTCGACGGCGATGGGCTCCCCGACATCGTCCACGCTCCGGCCGTTTCCCAGTGGTACTGGTGGAAGAACCTGGGCAACGGCCAGTTTGCTGACCGGGCAGACGTTATGGAGCCGCCCCCGGTCAAGCTGGATGACGTCGCCGTCCGCCTGGTGGACGTGGATAGCGACGGCCTCCTAGCCTGAATTATGCGTGAGCGATGAAAGAAAACAGCCATCGAGTCCCTCAAGTG
>CAZXPE010000164.1:0-4863 GCA_964642915.1 uncultured bacterium
TTGGTTGCGGGGGCTGGATTTGAACCAGCGACCTTTGGGTTATGAGCCCAACGAGCTACCGGACTGCTCCACCCCGCGGTGACGAAGTGAGCCTACCTGATCCCCTCTCTCCTGTCAAGCGCTGGGCGGCCACGGATCACCCGGTCGGTCTTGGCGGGCTCGTAGCGGCCGTCAGCGGCGAGCGCCCAGAGAACGCGCCAGGCGGCCCGGGTGGCGAGAAGCCAGTAGGTCTGTGAGCGGAAGATCCCCCAGAATTTCTCCCTGAGGCTCTTCCGCCTGAGATCCACGGGCTTGGGGAGATAGGGAGCCAGGTCCTCGATCAGCCGCTGGGTCACGATCCCCGCCACCCAGATCGTCAAGGCCAGGGCCACCGTGGGAAAGGCAAGCGAAAACGCGAAGAGCCAGAAGTGGTGCCTGAAGGAGTAGGCGAGGTGCCACCCCAGGAAGCCGAGGACAGGATAGACCATGGCGGCGATCGGCCACTCCACCACCTTGTTTCCCACGTGCCTGAGAAGCTGGGCCAGGTTGAAGGCTGACGGGCGGGAGCGCCACGTCCGCCGCAGATGTGCTGTGTCATCGAGCACGCCCTTATACCATCGCGCGTTCTGCCTGATGATCTTCTCAGGAGTCTCAGGGAGGTCGTTCACCTCAAGCATCGGCATCGCCTTGATGAGGATCCCCCTGGCGCCCAGCTCGTACCCCAGGGTGGAGTCTTCAGTCGCCCCCTCGGTGGGGAACCCGCCCAGCGCCTCGAGGGTGTCGAGTCGGACGAACTGGTTGTGGCCCAGGAGAATCTGAGAGCGCCTGAAGAGGAACTCAAAGGCGGGACGGATAAAGCGGCCTGCGCGCGGGAAGCGGGCAAGGAGCCGTGCGAGGATGCGCACCCGCTTCACCTCGTTGATCAGGCGAGCAATGGAGACGCGGATGAAGATGGAGGTCTGCTGGATCGCGCAGATCTTCCCGCGGATGTTCAGCCGGTCGAAGTTGGCCAGAGAGAGCGTCACCCCCTGGTAAGCGAGCGCCCCACGTCCTTCGACCTCTTCTCTGGCGATCCAGCGGTAGACGTCCGGGTCCGGGTGTGAATCGGCGTCGCTCACTCCGACAAAGATCCTGGAAGAATCGTACGCTTCACCCAGGATCTCGCTGAGCCGATCGGGCCGGAGCGCCCAGTTGAGCTGATGGGCTTTCCGCCCGTCCCCCTGCATGATCAAGTGCGAGAGGATCTTCTGCTGGTAGGGAGGAAGCTCGCTCCTGAACCTCCTCACGAGATCGCCCGTCGATTGGCCCATGGCTGGATGAGGAGCCGTTTCCTCCTCCTCCTTGGTCACCACGACGACGTGGAGCTTGCCGTGAGGGTAGCGGGAGTCGAGGAGGGCCCGCACGGTCCCCGCGATCTCGGGCTCCTCCCAGGCGGGGACGAGGTGGAGGAAGACCGGGGCGCGCTCGTCCTGCTCCAGGGCCTCTTCCGAAGGAAGCTCTGACACGCGCTCGTATGCCTCCCGGATGAACCTGGTGGTCGTGAGCATCCCCCTCCAGTCGATCAGGAGCTTGTAGGCCGCCCGAAAATTGAAGAAGAAGGTGAGGAAGAAGAGCAGCGGGACCGCGATCTCCATACCGGATCCTTTCGAGCGTCAGCGTGCCCCGGGGGGGCCGTCGGCCTTCGAGCCCGGGGGCGATGGGAACTTCAGCACCTTCTCACGGTCTTTGACAAACCCCAGCTCTTCACGGGCGATCTTCTCTATCAGCGACGGGTCCTCCCTCAGCCTGTCGATCAACCGGGAGAGCCTGTCGTTCTCGGCTTCGAGCCGCCGGATCTCTTGTGTCAGAAGCTCCGCGTCCTGCTTCATCCGCCAGACCTTGACGAGGCCGCTGCCTCCGAGCGCGATGATGGCCGCCACCAGGAGAAGCGCCGCTCCGGCAGCGGCCAGCCTCAAGCGTGGCCTTTTCTGTGCGGCCACTGCCGACGGCGTCACCGCTCCCCCCAGCGGAAGAGAGTGCGCCCGGGCCACGACGCCTTCTTCCCCAGCTCCTCCTCGATCCTGAGAAGCTGGTTGTACTTCGCCGTCCTCTCGCCGCGGGCCAGAGAGCCGGTCTTGATCTGTCCGGCATTGACGGCGACGGCCAGATCCGCGATGAAGCTGTCCTCGGTCTCTCCGGAGCGGTGTGAGATCACTGTGCCGTAACCGCCCCTCTTCGCCAGATCGACAGCCGCCAGCGTCTCGGTCAGCGTCCCGATCTGGTTCACCTTTATCAGGACGGCGTTTGCCGCTCCCCTCTCGATCCCCTGCCTGATGATGGCGGGATTGGTGACGAAGAGGTCGTCTCCTACAAGCTGGACCCGTGAGCCGAGAGCCCGGGTCAATGAGACCCACCCCTCCCAGTCGTCCTCAGCAAGGCCGTCCTCAATCGAGCAGAGCGGGTAGTGGCCGAGGAGCGATTCGTAGAAGGCAATCATCTCCTCGCTCGTCCGCTCAACGCCGTCAGCCTTCAGGTGATACCGGCCCCCCTTGAATAGCTCGCTCGCCGCCACGTCGAGGGCGAGGAAGAGGTCCTCACCCGGGCGGTAGCCGGCCCTCTCTACCGCCATGAGCAGGAAGTCCAGCGCAGCCGCATTCGAGCCGAGAGCCGGGGCGAACCCCCCCTCATCGCCGACTGCCGTCGAGAGCCCCTTGTTGCGGAGGAGGGCCCTCAAGCTCTGAAAGACCTCCACCCCCATCCTGAGCGCCTCTGAAAAGCAGGAGGCTCCTGCCGGCACCACCATGAACTCCTGGATGTCAAGGCCGTTGTCGGCGTGGGCGCCTCCGTTCAGGACGTTCATGAGCGGCACTGGAAGAAGCCCGGCGCCCTCGCCGCCGAGGTAGAGATAGAGCGGAAGCCCCGCCTCCGACGCTGCGGCCCGAGCCACAGCCAGAGAGACGCCGAGAAGGGCGTTGGCGCCGAGGGCCGATTTGTTCGGAGTGCCGTCAAGGGCGATGAGAGCGCGGTCAACGCCCGCCTGGTCATAAGGATCGAGCCCCTTCACCTCGGGGGCGATGACCTCGGTGACATTCTTCACAGCGCTGAGGACCCCCCTGCCGCCGAAGCGCCGGGGGTCGCCGTCCCTCAACTCGACGGCTTCGCGCTTCCCCGTCGAGGCTCCCGACGGCACGGCTGCCCGGCCCGACGCTCCGCTCTCAAGAGTCGCCTCCACCTCCACAGTGGGAGAGCCCCTGGAATCGAGGATCTCTCTGGCGCGGAGCGACGCAATCGCCGACATGGCGTTATGACTTCCTTTCCAGGATGAAGTCAGCGAGCGCCCTGATCGGCTCCGCTGAAGGGCCAAAAGGCGCAAGAGACTGCTTGGCGTCCTCTATCAGCGCCTTGGCCTTCTGCTTGGATACTTCAAGGCCGAACTGCTCGGGGAAGGTCACCTTTTTCTTTCGCTGATCGCTCCCCGCGGTCTTCCCCAGAGCCTCCAGGCTCCCCTCCACGTCCAGGATGTCGTCAACGATCTGGAAGGCGAGGCCGAGCCTTTCCCCCGCCTCGGTTATGGACCGAAGGGCCGCTGAGTCGGCTCCCGCGAGGATGGCGCCGGAGCGGAGCGCCGCGCGGATGAGAGCGGCTGTTTTGTGGCGGTGGATGTACATGAGAGTTCCGGCGTCCACCGTCTTCCCCTCTGACTGGATGTCAACCACCTGGCCGCCGATCATCCCGAGGCTTCCGGCGGCATCGGTGATCTCGAGCAGGACGTCCCGAAGCCGGGCGGGGTCCACGACACCGCTCCCCTCTTCTCTCTCTGCGAAATTCAAGGCGACCAGGCGAAAGGCCAGAGTGACGAGGGCATCCCCCGCCAGGATCGCAATCGCTTCGCCGAACACCCGGTGGTTGGTGGGCAACCCCCGCCTGTAGTCGTCGTCGTCCATGGCAGGGAGGTCGTCGTGGATCAGCGAGTAGGTGTGGATCAGCTCGAAGGCGCAGGCGGCGGGGATCACTGAGAGCATCTCCCCACCGACGGCCTCGGCGCCGGCGATGACCAGGCTGGGGCGCAGCCGCTTCCCTCCGGCAAAGACGCTGTAGCGCATCGCCTCGTGGATCGCTGAGGGGTACACGGAGGCGGGAGGGAGAAAGCGCTCGAGCGCCCGGTCAACAGCCCTGCGGCGGAGGGCCAGGTATGCCTCGATGTCGAAACTCACTTGCCGGCCTCCTCACCTTCCCAGCGGAACGGCTCGGCCTTGAGGAGGCCCGTCTCGTCTCTGGTCAGGATCTCGATCCGCTGCTCAGCGTCCTTGAGATATTTGGCGCAGAAGCGCGCCAGCCCCACCGCCTCCTCGTAGATCCGGAGAGTCTCGTCGAGCGGAAGGTTACCCGCCTCCAGAGTCTGGACGATCTGCTCGAAGCGGGCCAGCGCCTCTTCAAACTTGAGGTCTGTCATCAGACTCTCTCACGTTGGTCACACGGCAGCCGAGGCTCCCCTCGTGGAGCATCACCTGCACCTCCGCCCCCGGCGCCACCTGGCGAGCCGCTCTCACGATCTCCCCCGATGGGAGACGGGTGAGGCTGTACCCACGCCTGAGAACGCCTAGCGGGCTCAGGCTCTCGATCCGGCCCAGGAGAGATTGAAAACGATGCCGCTCCCCTTCAAAACGACTTCGGAGCGCCGACCCGCATCTCCCGTGAAGGTGCAGGACGACGGCAGCGCCGTGGGTGATCTTAGCCAAGGGGGAAGCCGAACGCAAGCGGCCGGCCAGCCGCTCGACCCGATGCCTTGCCCGCTGGTGGCTCAAGCGGAGGCCCGAGTCGAGCCGGAGGGCAAGATCGTCGAGCCGCCTGATATGATCGCGGAGCGTCCTGGCGGGATCGGTGAAGACACGGCGGGCGCTAAGC
>CAZXPE010000165.1:0-4858 GCA_964642915.1 uncultured bacterium
GAGATCGAGGCGGGGCTCAGGGAGCCCGTGGTCAGGGTGGGGAATCTTGATGCCCGGCGCGACTACTCAGACGTCCGCGACATCGTCCGCGGCTACTGGCTTCTCCTTGAGCGGGGGGAGCCCGGCGAGGTCTATAATCTCTGCTCCGGGAGGTCGTGGGCGATCCAGGAAGTCCTGGACTTTCTCCTGAGCCACGCAGCAGTTTCAGGAATCGCGGTCGAGAAGGACCCGGCCAGGCTTCGCCCTTCAGACGTCCCCAACCTTCTGGGAGACGCCTCGAAGATCCGAAAAGCGCTCGGCTGGCAACCTGAGATTCCCTTCGAGCAGACGCTCCTGGACACGCTTGAGTACTGGCGTCGTCGAATCAAGGCCGGAAGCCCGTAGAACCTTCCTCACCGGTGATGACCCCGCAAGAGTGGCGCTGGTCCACGACTGGCTCACGGGGATGCGCGGGGGCGAGCGGTGCCTGGAGGTATTCTGCGAGTTGTTCCCCGAGGCGGACCTTTTTACCCTCCTCCACGTTCCCGGAACGGTCTCCCGCGTCATTGAGGACCGCCGGATCACGACATCGTTCATCCAGCGACTTCCTGCGGCGGACCGTCACTACCGCTCATTGCTTCCTCTCTTTCCACGGGCAGTTGAGAGGTTCGACCTGAGAGGCTACGACCTCGTCCTCTCACTGAGCCACTGCGTCGCCAAAGGGGTCCGGATCCCTCCGGGGACCCTTCACATCTCTTACTGCTTCACTCCCATGCGCTACGTCTGGGATTTATACGGCGAATACTTTGGCCAGCGCGCCGGCGTGGTCACGCGGGCAGTGATGCCTTCAATCGCTGCGGCGCTCCGCCGCTGGGACCGCCGGACCGCCGCCGGGGTCCGTCACTTTGTGGCGATCTCGCGCTTCGTGGCCGATCGGATCAGGCGGGCGTGGGGGCGCGACTCAGACGTGATCTACCCGCCTGTGGATACCGCGCGCTTCACCGCCCTCGGGTCGGGGGGAGAATTCTACCTGGTAGTTTCTGCGCTTGCGCCCTACAAGCGGGTTGACCTCGCCGTCGAGGCAGCCAACCGTCTCGGCAGGCGGCTCGTGGTAGTCGGCGCAGGTCCCGAGGAGCGGCGGCTCCGCGCCATAGCTGGCCCGACGGTCGAGTTTCTCGGATCGCGCTCGGACGAGGAGGTGGCCCAACTCTATGCTTGCTGCCGCGCTCTCATCTTTCCTGGCCTGGAGGACTTCGGGATTGTTCCGCTTGAGGCGATGGCGTCGGGGAGACCGGTGATTGCCCTCGGCCGGGGTGGAGTCACTGAGACGGTGGTCCCGCCGGGGGGTGCCGAGCCACCCACGGGGCTCTTCTTTGAGCCCCAGACGGTCGATGCGCTGGTGGATGCCATCCGACGCTTCGAGGCTGATCCCTCCTGCTTCGACCCCAAGGCCCTTCGCGCGCGCGCCGAGACGTTCGACCGTACGATCTTCAAGGAGCGGATCGCAGCCTACGTCGAGCGGCGCTGGAAGGAGTTTCGCCGGTGCTGAAGGCCCACTCGCGCTTCTTTGCTCAGCTCACGCTGGTCGGAGACCTCATCCTGATCGCGGTCTGCTGGCTCCTCGCCTATTATCTGAGGTTTTTCGTCGTGGGGCCGGCGCGTGTATCCCAGGACATCCCGCCCCTCGACGGCTATCTCCTTCAGCTCCTCCCGATCCTGGTCGTGTGGGGGTTCGCTTTCAGGGCCTTCGGCCTCTACCGCCCGCGCAGGCTCGCGTCGCACCTCTCCGAGTGGGCTGACATCGCTAAAGCTTCGAGCCTCGGAGTCCTGGTCCTGGTGGCGGGGATGACGTTCCTGTTCAGGGAGTACGACTACTCCAGGATCGTGATCCTCTATTTCTGGGTCATCTCGATCGTCTCCGTGAGTGTTTCCCGGGCGGTCTTTCGAGAGGCGCTCAGATTTGCCAGGCGTCGGGGGTACAACCTCCGCTACGCCGTGGTGGTGGGGAGCGGCGAGCCCGCTGCCGAGATGGTCCGCCGGGTGCGCCGGCGCCCCGACGTGGGGATCCAGGTGCTGGGAGTCGTCAACGACGCGAAAGAAGAGGTCGAGAGCGTCAAGTGGCTCGGCAGCTACGCCGAGCTTCGAGCTGTCCTGGACCGCCACTCAGTTGACGTGATCTTTCTCGCTCTCCCCCACGAAGAGTATGGCCGGCTCGGGGAGGTCCTCCAGGAGGTCGGCGACGATCCCGTGGCGATCCACTTCATCCCCGACATCTTCGGGCTCGCCTCTCTGAGAGGTGGGATGGAGGAGTTCGAGGGGCTGCCGGTGATCCACCTCAGGGAGTCGCCGCTCTACGGGTGGAACCGGGTCCTGAAACGGGCGTTCGACATTACCCTGGGAGGTCTGGCGCTCCTTCTGGCGCTCCCGGCGGTGGCGGCGATCGCTCTCGCAGTCCGGATGAGCTCGCCGGGGCCGATCTTCTACCGCCAGGAGCGGATGGGGCTTGATGGCCGTCGCTTCTCGATGCTCAAGTTCAGGACGATGCCCGTGGACGCCGAAGCCAGGACAGGTCCCACGTGGGCGCGGCCTGACGATCCGCGCCGGACCAGTCTCGGGGCGTTTCTCAGGCGCTGGAGCCTCGACGAGCTGCCACAGCTCCTGAACGTGCTACGGGGGGAGATGAGCCTGGTGGGGCCGCGCCCTGAGCGGCCGTTCTTCGTTCAGGAGTTCAGAAAAAAAATTCCCGGCTACATGCTGCGCCACAAGGTCAAGTCGGGGATCACGGGTTGGGCTCAGGTCAACGGCTGGCGCGGGAACACCTCGCTAGAGAAGCGGATCGAGTATGACCTCCACTATATCGAGCGCTGGTCGCTCGGCTTCGACCTCAGAATCCTCTGGCTGACTCTCTGGCGTGGTTTCAGAAACCGCAACGCCTACTGATGGGCAGAGGGACGGCGATGTGGTACGATGAGGCCGCTGGGTCCCGCACGGAGAGGGCCCTGAAGGAGGATACATCATGGCGGATGTTGCCGCGCTCAAAGAGAGAGTTCAGGCGCTGATAGACAATTCGATCAACCCGGCAATCGCAGGCCACGGCGGGTTTGTCGAGCTGGTCGATGTGAAGGACACGACGGTCTATCTCCAGATGGGAGGCGGCTGCATGGGATGCGGAGCCGCCAACATGACCCTGAAGATGGGGATCGAGCGGCTGATCAAGGATGAGATCCCGGAGGTTACCGAGGTCCTCGACACGACCGACCACGCTGCCGGCCAGAGCCCATATTACGCTAAGTTCGAGTAACGCGGGCCGAATCTTCACCCGTCGCATGATTTGATCAGGTCGGCGCCGCGCGGCCTTGCTCATCCTGCGGGCTTCTCACCGTCTAAGAAACCATGATCGTTGATGACGTCAAGCGCGTCCTGGTGGTGGGGGCCGGTCAGATGGGCGCTCAGATCGCCATGCAGTCTGCCCTCCACGGCTATCAGGTCACCCTGAATGACCTCACCTTTTCGCTCCTCGATCAGGCCATGAAGAAGAACCGGGAGCACATGGAGCGGCGCGTGTCGAAAGGGCAGATGACCCGTGAGGAGATGGCCGCCGCCCTGGACCGGGTCCGGCTGGAAGTTGATCTGGCCAGCGCAGCGCGAGACGCCGACTTTGTGATCGAGGCGATCATCGAAAGGCTCGAGCCGAAGAAAGAGTGCTTCGCCAGGCTTGACCGCTTCTGCCCGCCCCACGCCATCCTCGCCACCAACAGCTCCACACTGGGGAACTCCCTTCTCGCCCCGGCGACCCGGCGGCCCGACAAGTGCGTCAACATGCACTTCTTCTACCCTCCGCTGGTGATGAAGCTCGTGGAGATCGTTCAGGGGGAGCGGACTTCCGAGGAGACGGTTGAGATCGCGCGCGGCGTGACTAAGAGGATCGGGCGCGAGCCCGTGATCCTGAGAAAAGAGCTTCCGGGCTTTCTCGTCAATCGGATCCTCCGCGCCGTCCAGAACGAAGCGTACTTCCTGCTGGAGAACGGCGTCGCCTCGTTCCCCGATATCGACAAAGCGGTGGAGCTTGGTCTCAACTGGCCGCTTGGGCCGTTTCGCCTGTCGGATCTCACAGGCCTCGACATCGGCTACAACGCCCGCATGGAAGTTTACGAGAAGACGAAGGACCCTAAAGACCTCCCGCCGCTGGCTCTCAGGCTTAGGGTCGAGCGCGGAGACAAGGGGCGGAAGACAGGGAAGGGATTCTACGACTACTCGAAGGAGCCTCCCTCTCCGACAGAGGAGTAACGCTTCATGCGCCGCTTCGGGCGACTCTTCCCTCTCGCTCTTCTGATCCTCGGAATGGCAGTGGCCTGCCAGACGGTCCCCATCACCGGCCGCTCCCAGTTGGTCCTTCTCTCAGAGCCTCAGGAGATTCGGATGGGGGTCCAGACCTACCGCGAGGTCCTGAGAAAATCCCGGGTGTCGCAGGACCCTGCCACGAACGACCTTGTCAGGCGTGTCGGCTCGCGTATCGCCTCGGCAACGGGGCGCTCGAACCTGCCATGGGAATTCCGTGTGATTGACGACAGCCGTCAGGTCAACGCATTTGCGCTCCCCGGAGGTAAGGTGGCGGTCTACACGGGGCTCCTGCGTGTCACGCGGGACGACGCGGGGCTCGCGGCTGTCCTCGGGCACGAGATCGCTCACGTCATTGCTCGCCACGGTGGCGAGCGGGTGAGCCAGCAGTTGCTCGTTCAGACAGGCATGGACTTGACAATGGCCGCCCTCTCCAAGGGCGATCCCCGGACCGTGCGCTCGGTGGCTTCCCTCCTGGGCGCCGGCGCGACGGTCGGTCTGATCCTCCCATGGAGCCGGGAGCAGGAGTCAGAAGCCGACC
>CAZXPE010000166.1:0-4825 GCA_964642915.1 uncultured bacterium
CTAGATCTCGTCCATGACCCGGTGGATCTCCAGCACGGACTCCAGGTACTGGAAATCTACGGGCTTGGTCACGTAGTCCGCCGCGCCCATGGCAAGGGTCCGGCGCGCGGTCTCCTCATCCTGGACGCCCGAGACCATAACGACAGAGGTCTCCAGAGACAACCCCTTGATGCGCCGGAGGGTCTCCACGCCGGAGAGCCCGGGCATCGCGATGTCCAGCAGCACGACGTGCGGGCGGAATTCCGGGATCAGCCGAAGGGCCTCCTCCCCGTCGGCTGCCTGTTGCACCTCATACCCTCTGACCTGGAGGTGCTCGGAAAACACATCGCGGATCTCCGGCTCGTCGTCTACCACCAGGATTCGCAGGCCGGCCGGGGGCGACGCGGCCGCGGCGGGAGGGAGGATTTCCCCTTCCGGCACCCGGGATGGCGGCATCACGCCGGCCTGGACCAGCGTTCCCAGGAGCTGCACGAAGTCAAACGGCTTCTTCAGGGCTCCCGCCACGCTCACCCCTGCCTCTGCGACCAGCTCCAGCGCATCCGGCACGCCGCTGATGAGAATGATCACGATCCCGGCGTCCAACCGCCTGATGCGGTCCATGGCGCCAAGCCCCCCCAGGCGGGGCATGAACAGGTCGAGGATGACCGCCCGGGGAGCCCACCGCTTGGTCGCAAAGACCGCGTCCACCCCGTTCGTGGCCGTGACGACGTGGAACCCCTGGCGGGTGAGATATTCCTCCAGCAGATGGAGAATCTCCGGATCGTCGTCAACGCAGAGGATCGTGGGCACGCGGTCAGGCATCGCAATCCCTCCCAGAGCCTGTTCTCAGCAGCGCGGTTTCACCTCAAAGGGGCAGCTCCCCTCGCCGGGTCCCCCCGCCAGACCGCATCAGTGTCCTACATTGGATTTCTCACCGCAAGTGGGTTCACAGGATCTCCCCGCAGAAATGCTCTTCGGCGACCCGCCTCAGGCGGCGGTGCCTGTCGGCGCGGCCGAAGGCCTGGTCCTCAGCGGAAGGAAGACGGTGAAGGTCGTCCCGCAGCCGGGAGCACTGCGGACGCTGATGGTTCCCCCGTGGTCCTCGACGATCTTGTGGGCCATGGCCAGTCCCAGCCCCGTTCCCGCCGGCTTGGTTGTGAAGAACGGATCGAAGATCTCCGCGATCTTGGAGGAGGAAATCCCCGTCCCGCTATCCTCAATCTCTACCTTGAGCCGGCGGTCGAGGGCCCACCGCCGAGGCGCCAGAATGGGCTCGACGCCATTGCCCCAGCCAGCGCGAAGCGTCAGACGGCCTCCCTGGCTCATGGCCTCGAGCGCGTTCGCCACCAGGTTGGTCAGGGCCCGGTAGAGGTGCTCCGAGTCCGCTTGGATGGGCGGCAGTGCATGAGCATACTCCCGGACCACCGTGATCTGCTTCGCCTCGATCTGATTGGCATAGAGCGCCAGCGCCCGTTCGAGGAGATCAGCAAGGTGAACCGGGCCCAGGCTCAGCCGCGTCGGGCGCGCGAGCTGGAGCAGGCCCTCAACGATGCGATTGATCCGCTCCAGCTCACGCGGGACCACAGTCTCGAAGTTCTGACGAAAGCGTTCCTCCCCGAACCGCCGCGACAGTTGCTGGCTGTAGATCAGAAGCGAGGTCAGCGGGTTCTTGATTTCATGGGCCAGGCCCGCCGCGAGCGTGCCGAGCGCCGCCAGGCGCTCCGAACGGCGAAGCTGCTCCTCGAGCTGGCGCACGGTGCTGAGGTCCCTCAGGACCACCACGACGCCGAGGTCCTTGCCTTCCTCTCCTCTGAGGGGGGCGGTCGTGATTTCCACGGGGATGGACGTGCCGTCTCGGCGCACCAGCATCGCCGCTACGAGCGTCGCCCCGACCCGGCTGGCCACGGTCCCCATCAGGAGCTCTCCGACCTCCGGGGTGTGGGCGAAGGCCTCGGTGCAGAAGCGCCCTCGCATGTCGGCGAGCGAACAGCCGATGAGGGCCTCCGCCGCGGCATTAAGGGTGAGGACTTTCCCCTCCAGATCGAGCGTCATGATGCCGTTCGTCAGGGACCCCAGGATGTTGTCCGTGTAGCTCTTCAGGTCCGAGAGCTCAGCCAAGCGCTGGCGCAGTTCAGCGTGGGCCGCCTCCAGTGCGGTGCGTTGCTGAAGGAGCTGACTGGCCATGTGGTTGAAGGCGAGGGTCAGGTGACCGATCTCATCGGAGGTGGAAGCTTCAATCCGCTGGTCCAGCTCTCCACGAGAGATGGCCGCTGCCCCGTCGGCGAGCTGGCGAACGGGACGGGCAATCCGCCGGGCCACCAGCGCGGAGACCAGTCCGCCGAGAACCAATACCACCGCCGCGAGGAGCGCCAGCTCCCACCGGGTTTCAGCGATCTGGGCCTCCATCCGGCGCTTGGAAAGACCCACCCGCACCGTCCCCCACTTCTGCCGTTCAACCCGGATCGGGACGGTAAAGTCGTAGAGTGCCTCGCCCGTCTCCGCCAGGACCGCCTCCTGGACCAGGGGAGCCTCCGCCTTAGCCGCCCGCTCGGACACCGGGTCCCTGGCGGCGGTCCCTACCCGCCCGGGGTCCTGGCTGTGGGCCGCGACCTTTCCCTCCGAGTCCAGAATGATCGCGTAGGCCACGTCGGCCTCTTCGGCCACCCGGGCCACGTTCTGCTCGAGGGCTGTGAAGTTGTAGAGCAGAAGCGGGCCCGTGGAAATGGCCGCGAGGTTTCGGGCCAACACCGCCCCACGCTCCTGGACCTCCTCGACGATGGCAGCCCGCTGCCGGCGCTCGACAATCACCATGAGAATGGCCATGACCAGGGCGATGACTAACACCGTTCCCCAGAGCAATTTCGCCTGGAGCGAGACGAATCCGAAGCGCGAGCGGAAGGGAGTCATGGCGGCCTCACCGGGGGCGGTCGAGCCAGATCTTGCGAAGCGGGATGTAGGGATCGCCCAGGCCGTTGACCTCGACGCTCTTGACGTAGGGCTGGAAGAGCCGCTCGTAGGTGTAGTGCCAGACCGGGATGATGGGAGCGTCCTCGAGGATCAGCTCCTCAGCCCGCCGGTAGAGCTCCACCCGGCGCTGAAGGTTTCCCTCCCGCCGGGCCTGGACCAGGAGGCCGTCCACGACCGGGTTGGTATAGCCAAAAAAGTTGCGAGGGCTCTGGGAGTGGAAGAGCTTGAAGAGGAAATTGTCCGGATCGGGGACGTCGGCGTACCAGGCGTAGAGGAACACCGGGAACTTCCTCTCGCTTAGCATCTTCGAAAATACCGGCCAGTCGGTCTGGTAGTTGAATTCTGCCCGGACACCGACAGCATCCAGATATCCTTTGATTCGCTCGTGCTCCCGGATAATTCCTTCGTGCCTGGCCCCTGACCAGATGGCGAGAGGAGGAAGGCCACGGCCTCCCGGGTATCCAGCCTGGTCCAGCAGTTCGCGAGCCCTCTGAGGATCATACGGATAACCCTTGAGCTTGGGGTTGAAACCCTGGATACCCGGAGGCAGGATCCCGCGTGCCAACGTGTAGCGTCCAAGGAATACCTCCTCGATCAGCGCGTCCCGGTCAATGGCGTAGATGAGGGCTTGACGCACCCGTCGGTCGTCCAGTGGCTTCACGCGCGTGTTGAGCCCGTAAAACCTTACGCTGATCATGGGTCGCTTCACGTAGACGTGATTTCCCTCCGCCACGATCCGGCGGTAGTCCTGAGTCGGGATCGGGGTATCCTCGATGTTCCCCTTCCGAAATTCTTCGTACATTGAGTCGAACTGCTCCCCTGGAAAGATCTGGTACACGATACGGGAGAGTTTGGGGGGACCATCGAAGTAGTCGGGGTTGGCCGCCAGGACGATCTCTTTTCTCTGTTCCCAGCGGACGAACTTGAAAGGGCCTGTCCCAATTGGGTGAGTTCCGAAGGCCTCGCCCCGCTGTTCTACGATCTCCTTTGGAATGATCTTGGCGTGGCCAACTGCTAGAACAGAGACAAAGGGAACGGGGGCTTCGTCGAGCACAATCCGAACCGTATAGCGATCCACAGCCGCAAGTCCCGCAACGTGTTTCGCTTTGCCTTCTCTGAACTCCCGAGCCCCCTTGATGCCGCTGAAAAGGTCGGCAGCACCCGATTTCACCTTCGGGTCCAGGATCCGTGTGAAGGAGTAGACCACGTCATCCGCGGTAACCTCACGCCCGTGGTGGAACTTGACGCCTTTTCTGAGCGTGAACGTCCAGGTGAGCCCGTCGCGCGAGGCTTTCCAGAACTGGGCGAGGGCTGGGGTGATCGTGAGGGTCTGATCGAACTGAACGAGGCCGTCGAAGATCTGCTGGGTGACAGACCGGCTGAAGATGTCGGCAATCCGGGCGGGATCCAAGGTTACTGGGTCCTGCCCCAGCGGCCGGCGATAGACCCCTCCGTTACCCAGACGCTCCCTTCCCGCTCCTCGATCCTGGGCCGAAGCGGGGACCCATGCCGCGGCCAGCAGGCAGAGGATAAGAAGCAAGAGCAAAGGGGGGCTCCCGCCCCCCTTCCCCTTGACTAAGCAGCGACGACTACATGCCTCCATTGCAGGAAACCGTCGAACCGTTGACTACCCTCCCGAGCCACCATCGGCGGTGCCGATGGTCTGGAAGATCTGGGTGGAGCTCGAGGTGCCCGACTCGATCACAGGGGCCACCAGCAGGAACGACGCGAGGACCAGCAGGACTGCCATCAACTTCGCCATGACTCTCTCCTCCATTGTGAAGTAGTGTTTGGGAACCCTCCCCATGAGGATTCCGTCCGCTGCTGCTGGAGGAGGAGCAATTCCAAGGCCAGCCCGGAAGAACGTCGCCTTCTCAGC
>CAZXPE010000167.1:0-4738 GCA_964642915.1 uncultured bacterium
CCTCGTCCACGTTGATCCGTCCCTGGGGGGGAACAGCGAAGGCGATCCAGCGCTTGCGCGCAGCGAGACGGTCCCCACGCGGGAGAAAATAAGTCCCGACCGGCTCGCCTTTGAGGAGGCGCCTGAGAGCGCCAGGCTCCCTGCCGCTGGCGATGACCATGGGGATGCCCGACGAGGTCGCCTTCTGAGCGGCCTGGAGCTTGGTGCTCATCCCCCCGATCGAGATCTCTCCCGCATCGTCCCACACCAGCCCCTCGATCTTCTCGTTCACCTCGGCGACGCTCTCGATCCTCCGTGCCGCTGGATCCCGGGCCGGATCCCCGGTGTAGAGCCCGTCGACGTCTGTCAGGAGCACCAGCAGATCGGCGTCGATCAGATGGGCCACGAGAGCGGCGAGGTTATCGTTGTCACCGACCTTGATCTCCTCGACCGCCACGGTGTCGTTCTCGTTCACGATCGGGAGGACGCCGAACCCGAGAAGCGTCATCAGCGTGTTCCGGGCGTTCAGATAGCGCGAGCGGTGGCTCACGTCCTCCTGTGTCAGGAGGAGCTGGGCCACCCGGATCCCGTGGCGGGCGAACGCCTGCTCGTAGTGCCACATGAGAGCCGACTGTCCCACTGCCGCGGCTGCCTGCTTCTCAGGGATCGAGCGGGGGCGCTCGGTAAGGCCGAGGCGCGCCATCCCCGCTGCGATGGCGCCCGATGAGACCAGCGCCACCTCCCGCCGGTCTCTCACGAGTTGGGCCAGCTCATCTGACAGCATTCCGACGCGATCAGGATCGAGTCCCGCCTTCTGTGAAGCGATGAGCCCGCTCCCCACCTTGACCACCAGCCGCCTGACCTTGGGCAGCGGCCTGCGGGTGGCGGAAGCCGTCAACTGGCGGCCCTGGCCCATCTTTCCTGCTCGATCCTGCCGGCGGCGGCCCTCATCAGCGCCCCGCATCCCTTTCCTGTCACAGCCGAGATGGCGAAGAGTGGGATTCCCGCCTCGCCGCAGAAGCGCTCGACATCTCTGAGGCGCTCTTCGGTTCCTGAAATGTCCGTCTTGTTGGCGGCGACCAGTTGTGGAATGCCGGCCAGCTCCGGCGAGTACGCCCGAAGCTCCTCCTGGATCACCTCGTAGTCTTCCAGGGGGTCCCGCCCCGTCGAGGGATCGAGGTCGATCAGATGGATCAGGAGGCGGGTCCGCTCCGTGTGGCGGAGGAAGCGATGGCCGAGCCCTTTTCCTTCTGAGGCGCCCGGGATCAGCCCCGGGAGGTCGGCGATGACGAAGGACCTCTCATCATCCACACGCACCAGCCCCAGTGTCGGAACGAGAGTGGTAAACGGATAGTCTGCGATCTTCGGCTTGGCCGCCGAGACGCGCGAGACGAGCGTTGACTTGCCGGCGTTGGGAAAGCCGATCACGCCGACGTCTGCGATGAGCTTCAGCTCGAGATGGAGCCAGCGTTCCTCCCCGCGTTTTCCCAGATCGGCGCGGCGGGGAGCCCGATTGGTTGAAGTGGCAAACCGGGCGTTGCCTCTCCCGCCCCTGGCGCCTCGGGCCACGAGGAGGCGCTGGCCGTGTACAGCAAGATCTCCCAGCCGCTCCCCCCCCGTCTCACGATCAGACACGATGGTCCCGACAGGAATCTTGAGCATCAGATCGGCGCCGCTCGCGCCGTGCCTGTTGGCTCCCTTGCCGTGCTGGCCGCGCTCGGCTTCGTAGCGGGGGTGGTAGTGATAGTCAAGGAGGGTCGAGACAGCCTCGTCGGCTTCAAGCCACACGCTCCCGCCGTCGCCGCCGTCCCCGCCATCGGGGCCGCCGCGGGGGACGAACTTCTCCCGGCGGAAGCTCACGCATCCGGCGCCCCCGTCTCCGGCCTTGACGAAAATATCAATCTCGTCGATGAACATCAGGCCCCCCGGAGGTCGCCGGGGACAATCAGGCGGGGTTGGAGAAGACGCTCACCTGACGTGAGTCGCCCCGCCTCTCGAATCGAACGTAGCCGTCAGATGTGGCGAAGAGGGTGTGATCGGAGCCGAGCCCCACGTTGGCCCCGGCCTTGAAGCGGGTCCCGCGCTGCCTGACGAGGATGCTGCCTGCGGTCACGAATTGTCCCGCGAAGCGCTTCACCCCGAGCATCTGGGGGTTCGAGTCGCGGCCGTTCCTCGAGCTGCCTACTCCCTTCTTGTGAGCCATAGCGATTAACCTTCGATTCCGGTGATGCGGACGGCGGTCACCGCCTGGCGGTGCCCCTTCTTCCGCCGGTAGTTCTTCCGCCGCTTGAACTTGACCACAGTCACCTTCGGCGCCTTCCCCTGGGAGACCACCTGGCCCTTGACACGCGCCCGGGCCAGCGCCTTCGGATCCACCGTCACCTGCCCGTCCTTAGAGAGGAGGAGGACGCCGGTAAACTCAACCTCCTCCCCCTTTTCCCGGGGCAGCCGCTCCACCCGGACCACCTGGCCCGGGGAGACGCGGTATTGTTTCCCCCCTGTTGCGATCACCGCTTCCATACGTGATAAGCCTCGCTCAAAAAGTGAGTTGCGCTGACTGTTTATATGACCACAGGCGGGGGAGAAAAGTCAACTGAAAGACCCCTCCACCAGCGGCTTGCCATTATAGATCACCGGAGGGGCCTCCCAGCGGTAGGAGAGCTGGATATGACCGCCCGGCTCACGGATCGTCTCCAGCGCCGCGAATGTATCGCGGAGCACTCCGAGATGCTTCTCCCGGTTGCCGGGCTCTCCGAGCATGGCCCCCCGGGGGAAGCGCACGTGGACCCACCGGGGAGGGCGGATACGGTTCGTGGTTGCCGGGTTATTCGAGAGGGAAATTGTGGTGATTCCCCACGCCTCGATCTCGCGCTGGACCAGTCCGCCGGACTGGTGACAGATCGGTCAGACGGGAATCACGAGGGCGACATCAATCCCCTCCTCCTTCATTCCAGAGGCGATGGCGGGGGCGGTCTCTTCGGCGACATCGGCGGCTCGGGTGATATATCCCATCATGCTGAAGTGGGTCTGAGCAAGGCTCCCTATCACCCCTTCCGCCTCAAGCTCAGCCAGCCTGTCGAGAGGGAAGATCGTGTTCATGTCAGCCCGAGCTGCTTCGTGAGGAAAGTGAGAATGGGCGATGGCGAGCCGCGCGAGACCCGTCTCTCCGGGCAGGGTCCGGAAGCTCCAGTCCCCCTCTGTGGCCAGGTCATCGAACGGCTCATCGAGACCGGGGCGATAGAGCCCCCCTGTCGTCACCACTGCCAGACGGCTCCGGCTCAGAGGTTTTGAGAGGGGGGTCCAGGGGGAGGTGTCAAAAGTGGGCCAGGGGTAGTTTCTGTACGCCTTCATGTACTGGTGGCTATCGAGCAGGGGCTTGGCATCCTGCCACCACTCGGCGTACTTCAGTCTAAAGTCGCCTGTCCACAGAGCATCGCTTCTGGGAGACGGCACGAAGATTCTCCCGCTCAACCCCGAGCCACGTAGTGAGAGAGCCGCTCGCGAAGGAAAAGGCGCGAACGGTGGATCCTGGACTTGACCGCCGGGAGGCTCAGGCCGAGAGACTCGGCAATCTCCGGGTTAGACAGCCCCTCAACGTCGTGGAGGAGAAACGCCGTCCGGTAGTCGGGAGGGAGCGCGTCAACGGCCGACTGAAGCACAGCCCTGATCTCCCCCTGGAGCGCCGGCTCCTCAACCTTCCTCGACCAGTCGTCAATCGCCTCGATGCGGCCCCGCTCTTCGCCGGCGTGGAGGAGCAGATCCTCCAGGGCAACCTCGCGTTCGCCGGCCCTCCGGCGCCTGAGCTTCTGATAGGCGGTATTGGCGGCGATCCGGTAGAGCCAGCTCCCAAACGCCGATTCCCCCTTGAAGGAGTGGATCTTCCTGGCGGCTGTCCAGAGTGCGTCCTGGGCCACCTCCTCGGCATCCTCGCGGTTGCCGGTTATCCGGTACGCCAGCCGATAAATCCGGCTGGCGTACTGAGAGACCAGAGCCTCGGCGGCAGCGCTCTCCTCCCTCAGGAGCCCGGCGACCAGCTCCTCATCGCTGTCCTGAATCCGCCCTTGAGAAGTTTCAAGAAGCAGCTTGCTCATTATCAACTCCTATCGGTCCGCGTAAAGGCCGAGATGCGCCTTCAGCTCGTTCACGCACGTTTCCATGACCACGATCTCCCTTGTGACCTTGGTCATGAGGATTCCCCCCTCGAGCCCGGCCACGAAGAAATGGGCCAACCTCTCAGGGTCGAAGTCCTGACTGAAGCTTCCATCCGCCTGCCCCTGGCGGAATGCCTCGCCAAGGTTCTCCCGCCAGGTGGCGAAGATCTGAACCAGGCGCTGGCGGAAGCCCTCGTGGACGTCAGACAGCTCAGAAGCCAGGTTCCCCATCGGGCAGCCGCCAATGCAGTTCCGCTTTTTCTGGACATCTAGAACTCGGTCCAAGAAGCGATGAACCCTCTCAAGGGGGGTCAGGTTGCCGTCGCTGAAGGAGGGCTCGACCACACCCGTTACAAACCGCTGGATGATTAGGTCGAGGATCGCGTACCCTAGCTCTTCCTTGCTCTTGAAGTAGTAATAAAAATTGCCCTTCCCGACGCCGCTTACCCTGAGAATTTCATCCAAAGAGGTGTGGTTGTACCCCTTAACAAATATGAGGTGGCTCGCAGCGGTTAGGATCTGGTCTCTGGTTGAGCGAGTTTCAGTCTTCATTCTTCTGTACCGACCGGTTGGTACAAACCTACTCTGCCTGGGCTGACCCTGTCAAC
>CAZXPE010000168.1:0-4680 GCA_964642915.1 uncultured bacterium
CTCCTGAACTCAAGCCCATTGCATCGGACTGAGCGCAAGGAAAACTCAGAAGCGGATGCTCACACTTCGTCGGTGAGTCAGTAGCATATGCGATTTTCAAAGAACGGCGGGGTGAGACCCCTCAGAGTTGAAACAGGTCAGCTGGATTCAGGACCGGCTGCCGCTGTCAACGCCCATCATGCTGGTGGGCAAGCAAAAATACTACAGACAATACAAAAATCTGTCAAGTGATTCTTTCCAGAACCACTCGCTTGTATCGCCGCTTGCCTACTTTGATCAAGTACCCGCGGCCAGCGGCCAGGGTGTGATTTGAGTCTGATATCCGCACCTGGTCCACCTCGACAGCCCCCTGCTGAATCAGGCGCCTGGCCTCCGAGGTCGAGGGGGCTAGTCCCGCCTGCTTCACCACCCACCAGAGAGGCCGAGGCTCTGGGGCTGACCGGGGTGATTTGATCCTGATTTCGTCAATTCTTTCAGGGGGTCCCCGTTTCTGGATCACCCGGACAAAGGCTGCCTCGGCCTCCCGGGCCGCCGCTTCGCCGTGATATTGGACGACTACCGCCCGGGCCAGGAGCTTCTTGGCCTCCATGGGGTGCACCTCTCCGGTGGCCAGGGCTCGGGCCATCTCCCTGATCTCAGCCTCAGGGAGCCGGGTCACCAGGGTGAGGTACCGAACCATGAGGGAGTCGGGAATTGACATCAGCTTGCCGTACACCTCCACGGCCGGCTCGGTGACCCCGACGTAGTTGCCCAGGCTCTTGGACATTTTCTGGGCCCCGTCAAGGCCCTCCAGGATCGGAACCGTTAGGGCGACCTGAGGCTCCTGCCCGTGAGCGCGCTGCAGGTCGCGCCCCACCAGCAGGTTGAACGTCTGGTCAGTCCCGCCAAGCTCCACGTCGGCCTTGAGCGCGACCGAGTCGTAAGCCTGAGCGATCGGATAGAGAAACTCGTGGAGGCTGATCGGGCGCCCGGAAGCGTACCGCGCCGCAAAGTCGTCGCGCTGGAGCATCTGGGCCACCGTGAGGTTGGCCGCCTCCCTGATGACGTTCTCGAAGCTCAACGGTCCCAGCCAGGTTGAGTTGAACTCGACGCGCGTTCGATCCATGTCGAGGATCTTGCCGAGCTGAGCGCGGTACGTTTCAGCGTTGACGCGGATCTCTTCCCAGGTGAGCGGCCTGCGGGTCTCAGAACGGCCTGAAGGATCCCCGATCATTCCCGTAAAGTCCCCGATCACAATCACCGCCTCGTGTTCGAGGACCTGAAAGTCTCTGAGCTTCTGGAGGACCACGGTGTGGCCGAGGTGCAGGTCAGGCGCTGTGGGGTCCAGACCCAGCTTTACTTTGAGCGGGACACCACTCTTGAGAGAGCGCTCAAGCTTTGAGCGAAGCTCCTCCTCAACGACGATCTCCGCCGTTCCGCGACGGATCCTGTCGATCTGTTCGTTGACAGTCACTCTGGCCCCCTTTGCCCCGCAGGTTGTATCACAGGGGTCGCTGAAAGGCAAGGCCCCGACCCCGGACGGAAAACGTCCCCGCCAGCCGGGACCGTTCCCTGTATAATATGTACGTTTTTTATGGCCCGCGCACGACGAGAACGACCCTTACGCTCCCACCGCCGGGGCAGCCTCCGCCCGTGGCTCATCGCCTTCGGAGCCCTGTGGCTGATCGGTCTCCTGGCTGTCACCACAACGGCCCTCTGGGCTTTCACCGTCCTCCCGCGCTCCCTGCCTTCAGTCACAGCCGTCGAGGATTTCCAGCCGCTCCAGGGGTCGAAGCTCTACGACGAGAACGACGAGCAGATCACCGAGTTCCACGAGGCGAGACGCATCTTCGTCCCCCTGGCTCAGATTCCAAAGTCCCTTCAGCAGGCGATTATCGCCGTCGAGGACGCCCGCTTCTATTCCCACTTCGGGGTCGATCCGATGGGGATCGCCCGCGCCGTCTATCAGAACTTCAGAAGGGGGCGCATCGTCGAAGGCGGGAGCACGATCACCCAGCAGCTCGCCAAGGTGCTATTTCTCACTCCGGACAAGAGCCTTGAGCGGAAGCTCAAAGAGGCCTTCCTCGCCCTCGAGCTCGAGCGGCGCTACTCAAAGGACCGGCTCCTCGAGCTCTATCTGAACCAGATCTACCTCGGTCACGGAGCCTTCGGAGTCGAGGCGGCTTCCCGCACCTACTTCGGAAAATCAGTCCAGGAGCTTCGCCTTCCCGAGGTCGCCCTCCTGGCGGCGCTCCCGAGGGCCCCCGGCAACTACTCCCCTTTCGAGCACCCGGACCTGGCGAGGAGGCGCCGGGCCCACGTGTTGAACCGGATGGCGGAAGTCGGATTCATCTCCCAACATGACGCCGCGCGCGCCAATGCCGCCGCCCTCGAGCTCGTGCCGCCGGAACGGAGGCGGATGACGGGCCAGTATTTCATCGAATATCTCCAGCAGCTCCTCGAAGCCAAGTACGGCGCTGACCTGGTTTTCAAGGGCGGACTCAACGTCTACACCACGTTCAGCCCGACGATGCAGCTCCAGGCCGAGCAGTCGCTCAGAGAGGGGCTCAAGGCCCTCGAGGTCAGGTCTGGCGTGGCGGTAGCAGCCAGAACCGGGGCCAAAAAGGGGGCCGCCAGGGTAACCACGGAGCGGCCCGAGGGGGCGTTGCTCACGATCGAGCCGCAGACCGGTTATATCAAGGCGATGGTTGGAGGATATGACTTCTTCCGGAGCGAGTTCAACAGGGCGGTCCAGGCCAAGCGCCAGCCGGGATCGGCATTCAAGCCATTCGTCTACATCGCCGCCCTTGAAGCCGGGCTGACTCCGGCCACGGTGATCGAGGACAGCCCGGTCAGCTATCCGGGCAAGAACGGAACCGCCTGGAAGCCTGACAACTACGACCGAAAGTTCAGGGGGCTCACGACACTACAGCAGGGGATCGAGGAGTCGGTGAACGTGGTCACTGTGAAACTCCAGGAGCGAATCGGTATCCAACGCACGGTGGACGTGGCGCGCCGCCTCGGGGTCCAGAGCCCTCTCACCCATGACCTGACTCTGGCCCTCGGCAGCTCCGACCTGACCCTTCTTGAGCTGACATCGGCCTATGGGGCTCTCGCCAACCAGGGCGTCTGGGTCCAGCCGACAGCGATTCGCTATGTGACCGACTCCCAGGGAAAGCTCCTCGAAGAGAACATGCCCCAGGGGAAAGAGGCGATCTCGCCTGAAGTGGCCTACGTGATCACCCATATGCTCAAGGGAGTCATCGAGCGGGGCACCGGTCACGCCGCCAAGGCGCTCGGCCGCCCGATCGCAGCCAAGACCGGCACGACCAACGACTTCTCCAACGCCTGGTTTATCGGATTCACCCCGCGGCTGGCCACGGGGGTGTGGGTGGGGTACGACAAGCCGAGGAGCCTCGGGGCTGACGAAACGGGCGCCCGGGTGGCCATTCCGATCTGGACCCACTACATGGGAAAGATCCTCGCCTCTTCGCCAGCGGAGGATTTCCCGGTCCCCGAGGGAGTGGTCCTCGCGACAGTCGATCTCGACCCCGGCGGGAGCTGCGCCCGTCCGGTCGCGATGGCGTTCACCAGGGGGAACGAGCCCCGCTCAGTCTGCCGCGAGAGCCGCTGAGGTTTGGGAGAGAAACCGGCCGGCGCGTGGTACGCAGCCGATCAGCCTGACCAGATACGACTCCAGCGCCTTCATCATCTCACTCTCAAGGGCCACAGGAATGGAAGCGGCAAGAGCCTGTCCCCAGTTGAAGGTTCGAAGCCGGCGAAGGCCCCCGAGAGCGGGGCGAGAGAGAACGGCTCCCTGCCCAGCCGCCGTGACGCATCCCGCGCAGATGATTCCCCCCTCGGCAAAGCTCAGTTGAACAGCACCGTCAGGCACCCGGCCGCAGACGAGACAGCGGTCGAGGCGCGGGCGATGGCCGAGGAGATCGAGAGACCTCAGGGCGAAGCAGAGCGCCGCCCGTGGCGGGCGGGTCGGTCCCTCGAGCGCCCGCAAGGTCCTTACCAGGAGGCCGTAGAGAGCGGCGTGGGGGTCCCAGTCGGCCGATAGCCGCCCCAGGCACTCAACCACCCACGCCCCGTGCCCAAGCCGCTCCAGATCCTCCCAGATCGGCACGAACGAGTGGAGAGCGTCGAAGTGGTCCACCCTGACCAGCCCGCTCCTCCCTGAATCGAAAAAGAGCAACTGGCCCTGAGTGAAAAGCTCGAGAGCGCTCCCGAACCTGGACCTGGGCCGGCGGGCGCCCTTTGCCACGCCGCTGAGCTTTCCGAGGTCTCGGGTGTAGAAGGTCACCAGCCGGTCGCTCTCGCCGATGGGGCGCCTGCCGATGACTACGGCCTGAGTCTTATAGAGGGCCACTGTCAGGAGGTAAGGAGGAAGCCGAGCTCTCTCAACGCCTGCTCATCCTTCCGCCAGTTGCGCCTCACCTGGACGCGGAGGTCGAGATAGACCTTGACGCCGAAGAAGCGCTCAAGCTCCTCGCGGCTTGAGGCGCCGATCCGTTTGAGGGTGGCTCCACCCTTGCCGATGAGGATCCCTTGCTGTGAGTCACGCTCGACGAAGATCGTCGCGCGGACGTAGAGGAGGTTCCCGCCCTCACGCTCAGCCAGCTCCCCGACACGGACCGCTGAGGCGTAGGGAATCTCCTCGCGGGTCAGTCGGAAGATCTTCTCCCGGATGATCTC
>CAZXPE010000169.1:0-4670 GCA_964642915.1 uncultured bacterium
GGATTCGCCTTCGTCGCGCGGGACGGCCGGCTCGCTTTGTGGGCGGAGGAAACGCTCAAGCTGACTGACCTCGGCGATCCGCTCTCGCCGCTCACCCACCCGACGCCGCTGGACGTTGACGGCGACGACCGGGACGAGCTTCTGGCCATCGGGCGCGACGGCGCTCTCCTGCTCATCGGTGGCCTCCCTGCCGCCCCGCGGATTCTCTCTCACCTTCCGGTCAAGGCGCTTCCCGACGCCCGCATCACTCTCGGCGACCTCGACGGCGACAGCCTGCCCGACGCCGTCGTTCTCACCGATCCCACCGACCGCTACCGTCACGGGATCCTCGGCGACGCGATTGAAGCAACGGCCCTTACGGTGGTGAATGTTCGTGCGTACGGCCTGACGGTCAAGGGTAAGTTCACCCTTCCCCCGCGCTCGGTCTTCGAGGACCTGGTGCCGATCCTGGCTGACATCGACAGGGACGGGCGGCCGGAGGCAATCGTCGTCAGGAGCTATGTGGAGCGGGGGAGCGGGTTGATGGTCCTCGGCTGGCGCGAGGGGAAATTGATCTCCGTGGCAGAGAGCGCGCCGTTCGGCCGTCCCAACCATTGGACCAACCCGCTGGGCGCAGCCGATCTTGACAGCGACGGGATCCCGGAGATCATCACGGTGCACACGCCTCACATCGGCGGCGTCCTTCACGCCCTTCGTCCAAGCGGAGGGGATCTCTACTCGGCGGCCAGGATTGCCGGCTTCACCTCACACGCCATCGGCTCAAGGAATCAGGATCAGGCTCTGGTCGCCGACCTGGACGGCAATGGCCGGCCCGAGGTTGTGATCCTCCGCCAGTCGCGTGATGCCCTGGCCGGTCTCGAGATGGAAGGAGGGCGCTTTGTTGAGCGCTGGAGTTATCAGCTTCAGGGGGCGGTCACGTCAAACCTGGTGGCCGCCGACCTGAACGGCGACGGCGCCCTCGACCTCGCCGTCGCAGACCGGAAGGCTCTCCACGTCCTCATGAGTCGGCCCTAAGGGAGGCGGACGACCCTGAAGCCGTAGTCGGAGCGGCGGAGGCGCGGCGGGAGGCTCGACCGGCGCGACACGGGACTCCAGGGGTTCTGGTCGCGCCAGGCTCCGCCCCGCGAGGCCCGGCGGGTCCCGGCCAGCGGGCCGTGAGGGTTCAAGGTGGGCGAGACGAGGTAATACATCTCTCCGTACCACTCCATGCACCACTCGTAGCAGGAGCCGCTGAGGTCGGTGAGACCGAAACCGTTCCGAGGGCCGAACCCGACCGAGGGCGGCCTGTCGAGAGGAAGCGCGACCTCGTGGAAGATCTCCTCCGGTCTCCGGTCTCCCCACGGGTAGCGGCACCCTTCGAGGCCGCCCCTGGCGGCTTTTTCCCACTCGGCCTCAGTGGGGAGCCGGTGGGTCTCCCCGGTCTCCACCGTGAGCCATTCGCAGTAGGCGACGGCCTCCAGCCAGGTCACCCCGACCACAGGCTGGCGCGGGTCGTTGAAGCGGAGGTCGTTCCAGAGCGGCGGAGGCGCTCCGGAGGTCGCTTCGATGAACCGGGAGTACTCGGCGATGGTGACCGGGGTCCTGGCGATGGCGAACGCGTCCACCAAGACCGGGTGGCGCGGCCCCTCGCACGGGAGCCCGCTCTCCCATCCCATCCAGAACTTTCCGGCCGGGATCTCCACGAACTCCACGGTCTCCAGTATAATGGGCCGCGTGGCGGGAGAGCCCCATGAATGTTGCCGAGAGGATGACGAGGCTGGGGACGGAGTCGGCGTTCGAGGTGCTGGCCAGGGCGCGGGCGCTGGAGCGCGGGGGGCGGGAGGTCGTTCACCTTGAGATCGGCGAGCCTGACTTCGACACGCCGGCGCACATCAAGGAGGCCGCCAAGCGGGCCCTGGACTTAGGCGCCACCCATTACGGCCCTTCGGCCGGCCTGCCCGAGCTGAGGGAGGCCATCGCCAGAGACGTCTCGGCAACGCGGGGTATCCCCGTCTCGACAGAGGAAGTCGTTGTCACCCCAGGGGCCAAGCCGATCATGTTCTTCACGATCCTGGCTCTCGTCGGCCCAGGCGATGAGGTCATCTACCCGAACCCCGGCTTTCCCATTTACGAGTCGGTGATCGACTTCGCCGGCGGGGTTCCCGTTCCGATCCCGCTGCGCGAGGAATCCGGCTTCGGCTTCGACCTCGACCTCTTCGAGCGGTCGGTCGGAAGACGGACGCGCCTCATCATACTGAATTCGCCCCAGAACCCCACAGGCGGCGTCCTCGCCCGTGAGGAGATCGAGAGGGTCGCCGAGATCGCCCGCCGCTTCCGCGTTCCAGTCCTTTCGGACGAGATTTACAAGTCGTTTCTCTACGAGGGGGAGTTTGTCTCCATCGCCTCACTGCCGGGAATGAAAGAGCTGACGATTATCCTCGACGGCTTCTCCAAGGCGTACGCCATGACCGGGTGGCGGCTCGGGTACGGCGTGATGCCACGGCCGCTGGCGGAACATCTCACGCGGCTCATGGTCAACTCGGCCTCGTGCACGGCCACCTTCGTCCAGCAGGCGGGAATCGCCGCGCTCGAGGGAGACCAGGGTCCGGTGAAGCTTATGGTGGCTGAGTTCAAGCGCCGGCGCGACCTGCTCGTGGAAGGCCTCAACAAGCTTCCTCGCGTCTCCTGCCTGAGGCCGCGAGGGGCGTTTTACGCCTTTCCCAACGTGAGCGCTCTCGGGCGGCCTTCGGGCGAGATCGCTGATCTCCTCCTGAACGAGGCTGGGGTGGCAGTGCTTTCGGGGTCCGCCTTCGGCCGGTACGGAGAGGGGTACCTGCGCCTCTCCTACGCCAACTCCGAGGAGAACTTGAGCAAAGCGCTCGCCCGCATGGCTCCGGCGCTGGAGCGCCTGGCCTCCTGACATATGGCGATGAAGGAGATGTTGACCGCGGAAGAGGAGCGGCGCCTCCTGGAGGAGGCCAAGGCGGGGAGCGCCGAGGCGCTTGAGCGGCTGGCCGAGCGCTACCAGGAGCGGATCTTCGGTTTCGCCTTCCGCATGTGCCGGGACCAGGAGGCAGCCAGGGAGATCCTTCAGGAGACGTTCCTCTCGGCCATCCGCCACCTGAAGGAGTTCAGAGGAGAAAGCCGCCTCGGCACATGGCTCTACCGGATCGCCGCCAACGCCTGCGCCAAGCTCCGCCAGAGGGAAGGGGCGCCGTCGCGTGAGCTTTCGCTGGAGGAGCTTCTGCCACGGGACGACGGGGAGAAGATCAGGCTTGAAATTCCCGAGCCGGACGCGGGTCCCGAGGCCCGAGCGATCCGCGGTGAGCTGGGCCGCCGGATCGAGGCGGCGCTGGACCGTCTCCCCGCTCAGTACAAAGCTGTCCTGGTGCTACGCGACCTGGAAGACCTCTCGACCGAGGAGGTCGGCCAGGTCCTGGGGCTCACAGAAGCCAATGTCAAGAGCCGTCTCCATCGCGCCCGCCTCTTCCTCAGGCGCGAGCTGGAACGGTACGTGAGGGAACGCCTATGACGCGGAAGCTACCCCCTGAGTGCGTTGAGCTGTTCGAGCGCCTTTCGGAGTACATTGACGGCGATATGACACCGGAGCGCTGCCGCGAGCTGGAAGAGCACCTGGACGACTGCTGGCCGTGCGGGGAGCTCGTCGAGAGCTTCAGGCAGACGATCGGCCTCTGCAAGGAGCTGCCGACCCCTGCGCTCCCGGACGAAGCGCGGAGCTGTCTGAAGGCGCTCATTGCCCGCGAGCTCGGCCGGTAATTTATCCCGCCCTGAAACCTTTTACCCCGTGGTGGATCAAAAGAGGTAAGGGTATAATGAAGGCGCTCGCATCTTTGCGAAGGAGGGCGTTTGATGGCGATTCTTTCCGATCGGGACAAGGAGGCGGTACGCAAAGAGTTCCAGAAGCTGGTCAACCCCGTCAAGCTCACTGTGTTCTCCCAGGAGCTGGGGTCTGAGACCTGCCGGCAGACAGAGTTGCTCGCCAAAGAAGTCGCCGAGTGCTCTGACAAGGCTTCCGTGGAGGTGCTGAACCTCGTGCTCGACAGCGAGAGGGCGGGGAAGTACGGCGTGGACCGCGCCCCCTCGATAGTGGTCGAAGGGGAGGAGGACTACGGGATCCGCTTCGTGGGCATTCCCGCCGGGTATGGGTTTACCAACCTGATAGACTCGGTGGTGGTGGCCTCGACCGGCGCTCCTGACCTCTCCGATGAGACCAAGTCGAAGCTCGCCGCGCTCTCCAGCCCAATCCACATCCGCGTCTTCTCCACCCCTACCTGACCGTACTGCCCCCGGGCCGTGCGCCTGGCTCAGCACATGGCAGTGGCCGGCTCGACTGTTCGCGCCGACGCCGTCGAAGCGACCGAATTTCCGGATCTGGCCCAGCGCTATAGCGTCATGGCCGTCCCCAAGGTTGTCATCAACGATCGCGTCCAGTTCGAGGGGGCGCTGCCGGAGCCCCAGTTCCTGGAGTATGTCCTCAAGGCCGTCAACGGCGCCGGAGCCCCGGCATGAGCCTCTCCGACATCCTGCCGATCCTGGGGATCATCGGCGGCTACTATGTGTTGATGCGGTGGGTCCTCCCGAAGCTCGGAATCCCCACCTGAGCGGCTGTGAACACGCGCTCCCGTCGGGAGCCGACAGAACGCCAGAAGGAGAAGCCATAATGAAAATGC
>CAZXPE010000170.1:0-4636 GCA_964642915.1 uncultured bacterium
GGGCAGGTGTGAACCGAGAGAACCGCCACCCTGAGCCTCATGGGCGCGCCACCTCCATCCGGTAAAGAGGGACCGGCGTTGAGCCGAACGCGTACTTGTACCCCTCCTCACCTCTCAGGAAGTCGAAGCGCGGGATGCCTCGCTCGATGGCGTCCCGGATAAGATGAGCCAGGAGCACGATACCGGGGGCGCGGCCGGCGTGGACCGGATCGAAGCCCGAGTTGTAAACCTCCACCTCCCCCCCGTATTCAAAACAGATGAAGGAGGCGAGCGGCTCTCCAGCGCGCTCGAGGAGCCAGAGGCGCAACCAGCCGGCGCGGGCCAGGGCCCTGCAGATCCTCCGGAAAAAAAGCTCCATGCGGTCATTCATAAACCGTCGCTTCCCGGCCCCCGATTTTCGGTGAAGGGCCAGAAAAATGTCCGCGGCGTCATCTACCTCGCCCTCACCCGCGTAGCAGCGCGCGACGGCGCCAGGACACTCGCGCTCGAACTTCCTAAGCTTCCGCCGAAGCTCGTGACGGTCCTTGGCCCGGAGCTGATTCAGGTACTCCTCCCAGTTTCCGGGGAGCGCCAACGCCGGACAACACTCTTCAACTTCAATCCTGACAGCCGCGCCATGGGAAGCGGCAAGGGCCGGAAGGAGCGAGAGCGAAGGCGAACCGTTCCGCAGGCCGCGAAGCTCCCAGACGCCGCCCTGAAGGTCCAGGAGGGCTTTCCACGCCTCCTCTTCGCGTCCCCTCTCGGCTATCAGGTCGAGATAATCCGAGACGTCAACACCTCCGACGATTCTCCAGGTCTCGGCCGCGCCGGCGGCGTAGAGAGGAAGGACGGCGATGAGACGGCCCGAGGAACCGGTCACCCTTAGCAGTTGAAGACGGCAGCCTTCACCGAAGGCGTCCCACCAGTTGGTCTGCCACTGCCAGGACAGGAAGAGAGAAGGCGCTGCCGAGCGGGCGAGAAGAGCGTTCCACTCACCTTCGGTACATGAGTCCCACCGCTCGTGGACCTCGACCTTCACCGGGATCGCTTACAGCTCTTAGTCTCCGCCCTCACCATACTCCCCGCCTCCAGCCCCACTCTCTTCTCCAGCGGTCTCCTCCATTGCCTCATCCACAGCGGAGTCAAAATCCTCCCCCAGGTCCTCTCCCATCTCCTGTCCCATCCTCTTCATCCACCGCGCCACGCTCTGGGGGTCGTTTTCGTCGATGTCGCCGAGCTTGGACGGGTCAGCGAGAGATTCGAGGCGGTCCTCCTCGGATTTGACAGTGGAAAAGCGTGACATGAGTCGCGTCAACGCCTCGCCCCCGCAGTGGGGGCACTGAGGAGATCGCGCGGTGGACGGAGCGAGGATCAACAGGCTGACCCGCTTCAGGCAGTTCTGGCACTGGTATTCGTAGATGGGCATAGCCTTGCTCCGGCGAGGTATTTTACCACCCGCTTATCACTCTTCAAACAGGGCCTCCATGCGCGCCGCTGCGCGCTCCCAATCGAATTCGCTGCGGATGAACGCCTCTCCCTCGCGTGCGATCTTCCCCCGCAATCCGGGGTCGGCCACCATGCGCTCCAACTGCCGGGCCAGGTCATCCACGTTCCGGCGCCGCGCCACGAGGGCCGTCCGGCCGTCGAAGGCGTAGTCGCGGCAGCCGCCGTTGTCGTAGGTCACCAGGGCCGCGCCGCACGCCATTGCCTCCATCGACGGCATGCCGAGCCCCTCGTCCCACGACGGGCAAAGGTAGATCGGACAGCGGCTGTAGAGCCAGCGAAGGCGCTCCTGGGGGAGGTTCTCGTGATACTCGTCGAAAGGGAGCGGGCGCTTCGGCCGCTTGAGGCCGAATCCCACAAGGCGGGCTTCCGGGTGACGCGCCTTCACCTTCTCGAACGCTTCCACCCCGTCGGCCACTCCCTTCCAGGAGTAATGATGGTGGAGCATGAGGATCCGGACCAGGCCGTCGTCAGGCCCGCCTTCCACCCACGAGAAGAGAGCCGGGTCCACAGGAGTGACCAACACGCCGGCGTCAGATGAGAACTTCTCCCGCATGATCTCGCTGAGCCAGGTGGATATGACGATCTTCCTGAGTGGAAGACGATACGTCGCGTCCACCTCCTCGCGCCTCCCCTCAGGCTTGACGTGGTAGAGGCTCTCGTAGTGCTGGATCAGATAAAACTTCCTGCCGCAGCGAGACGGCGCGGCGTGGACCGGTGGAGCAGACTGCCAGGACGTGGCGACCAGCGCATCGCCGTCGGGAAAGCCCGTGGAAGACCAGCGGGAAACCCACCACACTCGCGGGAGAAAGCCGGGGATCCACTCCGGCCGGAGCCGGTGGAGGTTCCGCCACCACGCTTTGACGGCGCCTTTTGCCGGGACGACGACGGTCACCTCGTGGCCCCGGCGGGCCAGGCGGTCGGCATACGTGAGGATCGCCCTCACCCCTCCCGCCACCTTGATGTGCGGGCAACAAAACGTGATCCTCATATAGCCATGGAGACCTGGCCGGTCCTCCGGTAGGCAGCGGGATCCAGGATCACGTTCAGGCACCAGACCTCGTCTGAGGCCAGCGCCCTCTCCAGCGCCGGCCTGATCTCCTTAGAATCGGTGATCTGAACTCCCCTCCCTCCGAGGGCTTCCACCATCCGGTCGTAGCGGGTCAGCGGGAGAGAAGTGGCCACGGCGCTCTCCTCCCCCCAGAAAGAAAGCTGAGGGTTGCGGATCTGCCCCCATCCGCCGTCGTTTCCGACGACACACGTCAGAGGGAGGTTAAAGCGCGCCGCTGTTTCAAGCTCCATGCCGTTCAACCCGAAGGCGCCGTCCCCCGCTATCAGGAGCACGCGCCGCTCCGGGTGGAGGAGCTTCGCCGCGATTGCAAACGGCGGCCCCACGCCCAGGCAGCCGAAGGGACCGGGATCGAGCCACTGGCCGGGGCCGTGGAGTCTCACGAACTTTGAGGCGCACGCAACCACATCGCCTCCATCTCCCACGACGATCGTGTCGGCGTCCACGACGCCGGCGATCTCACGGGCCAGGCGGTAGTGGCTGATCGGGACCTGGTCAGACTCAGAGTGGGCTTTGAGCCGCTCCTCAACTTCCTCCTCTTTCGCCCTCACCCTCTTCTTCCACTCCTCAAACCGAGCCGGCAACACCGCGGGAAGGAGGCCGGTCAACTGCCCCAGGATCAGGCCTATGTGGCCTGTCAGGCCGATGGCGAGAGGGCGGTTTCTTCCAACCTCAGCCGGATCGCAATCTACCATTGCCACAGTCGCGTCTTCAGCGAACGTCGGCGGCCGGCCGTAGCCGAGACGAAAGTCGAGAGGGGCGCCCAGCACCAGCACGAAGTCGGCGGCTCCCAGGGCAAAGCCGCGCGAGTGAGCGAAGGCCAGGGCATGGTCAGCGGCGAGCGCTCCGCGTCCGGCCCCGTTCATGAAAACGGGAACCCCCGACGCGTCGGCGAAGGCGGCCAGCGCTTTCGCGGCGTCGTCCCAGTAGACACCGCTCCCCGCTATCACCACCGGGCGCTCGGCTTTAGAGAGGAGATATGCAAGACGGGCAACGGCCTCAGGATCGGCCCCCTGGGGGGTGCGGTGAACGTAACCGGTGGGAATCGGCGCGAGGCGATCCTCCAACCGGTTCAGGAGGAGATCCACAGGAATTTCCACGAAGACCGGCCCCGGCCTTCCCGTGAGGGCCGTGCGGATTGCCGTGGTCAGGACCTCGGGAATCTGGCGGGTCTCTGAAACGGACCACGATCCTTTTGTGATCGGCTTCAGGAGCGCGACCTGCTCCATCTCCTGGAGCGCACCGAGCCCCTTGAGCCCCAGCGGCGCGGCGCCGCCGACCAGGAGGAGCGGGCTCCTCGCCGAGTAGGCGTTGGCGACTCCCGTCACCGCATCTGTGACTCCGGGACCTGCCGTCACGATGGCCACCCCGATGTTCCGGGTGAGCCGGGCGTATGCGTCTGCAGCGTGGGCTGCGGCCTGCTCGTGGCGGACGTCGATCAGGCGGATCCCGTGAGTCAAGCAGCCGTCGTAGATCGGCAGAATGTGGCCGCCGCAAAGGGTGAAGACGTGCTCCACCTCAGCTTGCTTGAGAACCTTCGCCACCAGCTCGCCTCCGGTCACGTCAGCCATAGCCGATCCCTCACCAGAACTTCTCCCATCTGACCGATTTGCGGTCGAGGCCCCTGGCCATCAGGACCTCGCGCACCCTCTTTATCATCTCGCCTCCTCCAGAAACGTAGGCGATCAATCCCTCTGCTGTTGAGACGGTCCGTTCCACCAGCTCGGAGGCTTCACCCCTCTCCTCTTTCCACGTTTGATCCCCTTCACGGACGATCGGGATGTACGTGAAGGCGGGGTAGCGCCGGGAAAGCCGGCGAAAATCCCCGTCATAAACGAGCCAGGATGGATCGCGCGCCCAGTAGATCAGAGTAGCCGGACGGCCGAAACCTGTCCGGTAAAGATCCCAGAGGATCGAGCGGATGGGAACGATCCCTATCTCCTGGGCCACGAAGAGCGGCCGGCGCCGGTCCGCCCTGCTGAAGACAAAACCGCCCATCGGCCCCTCAAACTCCACGATGTCCCCGGGCTTGAGACCGCGGAACCAACGGGAGCCGATGCCGCCGGGAGTCACGTCGGCGCAAAG
>CAZXPE010000171.1:0-4615 GCA_964642915.1 uncultured bacterium
GGTCGGCACTCTCCCGGATGCCCCGATCATCTGCGGGCTCAGCCGCGTCGGGCTGACGGATATCGATCGATGCTGGGAGGCGGTGAAGCACGCCACGAGGCCGCGGATCCACACCTTCGTTGCGACGTCGGACATCCACCTGAAGCACAAGCTCAGAAAAACTCGCGCTGAGGTCCTCAAGGCGGCCGTGGAGGCGGTGAAGCACGCGCGGGGCTACTGCGAAGACGTGGAGTTCTCCCCGGAGGACGCCTCCCGCTCTGACTTCGACTACATGTGCGAGGTGCTGGAGGCCGTCATCGAAGCGGGGGCGAGGACAATCAACATCCCTGACACGGTTGGCTACGCGATCCCGCTCGAGTGGGGGGAGAGGATCACCCGGATCAGGGAGAGGGTGAAGAACGTCTCAAAGGCGGTCCTTTCGGTCCACTGCCACAACGACCTGGGGCAGGCCGTGGCCAACTCGCTGGTGGCGATCCAGAACGGGGCGCGCCAGGTCGAGTGCACGATCAACGGGATCGGAGAGCGGGCCGGCAACGCTTCCCTTGAGGAGATCGTGATGGCCCTGCGCACCAGGAAGGACTTCTTCGGGATCGACACCAGGATCAGGACTGAGGAGATCTTCCGGACGTCCAGGCTCCTCTCCCACATCACGGGGGTCCACGTCCAGCCCAACAAGGCGATAGTCGGGGAGAACGCTTTCGCCCACGAGGCGGGGATCCATCAGGACGGCGTGCTCAAGGAGACGCTCACGTACGAGATCATGCGCCCCCAGGACATCGGGCGCTCCTCCAACAAGCTGGTGCTCGGCAAGCACTCGGGACGCCACGCCCTGGCGGCGCGCCTCAAGGAGCTGGGATACGAGCTTCAGGGGGCCGACCTCGACAGGGCGTTCAGGAAGTTCAAGGAGCTGGCCGACAAGAAGAAGGAGGTCTACGACGAGGACCTGATGGCGCTCGTGACGGACGAGATGACCCAGGTCGCCGAGACCTACGCTCTCGACTATCTCCACATGATCAGCGGGACCGGGGTGATCCCGTCGGCGACAGTGCGCCTCAGGAAGGAAAAGCAGGTCTTTCAGGACTCCGGGGTCGGTGACGGCCCCGTTGACGCGGTCCTGAACGCCATCGACGCGATCACGGGGCTGAAGGGGCGGCTCCAGGAATATCATCTCCACGCGATTACAGGCGGCAAGGACGCCGTCGGGGAGGTCTCAGTCAAGGTGGATTTCGATGGGACAGTGGTCCCCGGGAAGGGGTCTTCCACCGACGTCATCGAGGCGAGCGCCAGGGCATACGTGAACGCGCTGAATCGGCTCGTCCATGCGGGCGGCCACAAGGTGAAGGAAGTCGGTCCCTAAAGGAGCGGTCGGTATGGGAATGACGATTACAGAGAAGATCCTGGCGGCCCACGCCGGGAAGAACGAGGTGCATCCGGGGGAGCTGATCACCTGCCGGCTCGATCTCCTGATGGGGAACGACATCACGGTGCCCATCGCCATCAAGGAGTTCGAGAAGGTCGGAGCGGCGAAGCTCTTCGACCCGGACCGCGTGGTCTTCGTGCTCTCCCACTTCGTTCCGGCTAAGGACATCAAGTCGGCCGAGCAGTGCAAGGCGGTACGCGAATTCGCAAGGAAGCACCGCATGAGGCTCTTCTATGAGGAGGGGAGGGGCGGGATCGAGCACGCCCTGCTCCCCCAGGAGGGGCTAGTGGTCCCCGGAGACGTCGTGCTGGGGGCGGACTCCCACTCGTGCACCTACGGCGGGCTGGGGTGCTTTTCTACCGGTGTCGGCTCAACGGACCTCGCCGCCGCCATGATCACAGGCGAGACCTGGTTCAAAGTCCCCGAGTCGATGAAGTTCCACTTCCACGGGAAGCCGAGACCGTGGGTCTCAGCCAAGGACATGATCCTCTACGCCATCGGCCAGATCGGTGTGGAAGGGGCGGCCTACCGCGCCATGGAGTTCACAGGCGATGGAATCCGGGCGCTCTCCGTAGAGCAACGGCTTACACTCTGCAACATGGCGATCGAGGCCGGCGGGAAGAGCGGTATCGTTCCCCCAGACGAGGTCACGCTGGAGTACGTCCGGCCCAAGGCCAGGCGGCCGTGGAAGCTCTACCAGTCGGACTCAGACGCGCGCTACCACTCGGTCCACGAGTGGGACCTCTCAAAGCTCGACCTCCAGGTGGCGTGCCCCTACTCTCCCGACAACGTGCGCCCGCTCGGGGAGGTCGCCGGGATCGAGGTGGACCAGGTCTTCATAGGCTCATGCACCAACGGCCGCATCGAGGACCTCCGCGTCGCTGCGGGGATCATGGGAGGGAGAAAGGTCGCGCCTTATCTCCGCTGCATCGTGATCCCCGCCACCCACGAGATCTTCAAGCAGGCGATGAGGGAAGGGCTCGTAGAGGCATTCGCCGAGGCCGGCTGCGCAATCTCTGAGGCCACCTGTGGCCCTTGCCTCGGCGGTTACAACGGGGTGCTCGGTCCCGAGGAGGTCTGCGTCTCGACCTCTAACCGGAACTTCCCCGGCCGGATGGGCCATCCAAAAGCCAAAGTGTACCTCGTGGGACCCGCTGTAGCGGCGGCCACAGCCATCGCAGGAAAACTCGCCCATCCTGATGAAGTGGTAAGGGCCTGAAGGGGGGAACATGAACCTTTGCGGGAAGGCGTGGAAGTTCGGCGACAACGTTGACACTGATCAGATCATCCCGGCGCGCTACGTCGTGACTTCCGATCCCGAGGAGCTGGGCCGGCACTGCATGGAGGATGCTGACCCGGAGTTCGCCAAAAAAGTGAGGGTCGGAGACGTGCTGGTGGGGCTCAGGAACTTCGGCTGCGGCTCGTCCCGGGAGCACGCGCCGATCTCCATCAAGGCGGCGGGCGTCTCTGCCATCGTCGCGAAGTCCTTCGCGCGGATCTTCTACCGTAATTCGATCAACGTGGGGCTCCCGCTCTTCGAGACCGATGCCGCCGAGAGGATCGAGCAGGGGGACGACCTGGAGCTGAATCCAGTCACCGGCGAGATCAAGAATCTCACAAGGGGGGAAACCTACCATGCCCGGCCGCTCCCGGATTTCGCCAGAGAGATCATGGCGGCGGGGGGATTGATGAAGTACGTTGCCCGAAATAAAGGTCTGGTCAAGGCATGAACGATGGCTACCTATAAAATCGCGGTGCTCTCTGGCGACGGAATCGGACGCGAGGTCACGCCTGAGGCAGTGAAGGTGCTCGCGCGCGCGGCTCAGGGGTCTGGAACCCGCTTTGAGTTCGAGGAAGGGCTCGTCGGCGGGTCGGCCATTGACGCCACCGGTCATCCGCTCCCAGAGGCCACCCTCAAGCTTTGCCGGGAGAGTCACGCGATCCTCTTTGGGGCCGTGGGCGGCCCCAGATGGGACGACGTTCCTCACGACAGGCGCCCTGAGCGGGGGTTACTGAGGCTCAGGAAGGAGCTGGACCTCTATGCGAATCTCAGGCCCGCCAGGTGCTTTCCGATGCTGGTTGACGCCTCCCCCCTCAAGCGCTCTGTCGTTGAAGGCGTGGACCTCGTGGTCGTCCGCGAGCTGACGGCAGGCCTCTACTTCGGCGAGCCTCAGGGGATGGAGCCTTCAGACTCCGGGATGAGGGCGGTCAACACGATGGCCTATACCTCGCGGGAGATCGAGCGCGTGGCGCGCGTCGGATTTGAAGTGGCGAGGAAGCGACGAAAGAGGCTGGCCTCTGTGGACAAGGCGAACGTGCTTGTGGTCTCCAAGCTCTGGCGCCAGGTGGTGACCGGGGTCGCGAAGGATTATCCTGACGTCGCTCTGGAGCATATTCTCGTGGACAACTGCGCCATGGCTCTCGTCGCCAGGCCGGCCCATTTCGATACCATCGTGACCGAGAACACGTTCGGAGACATCCTCTCCGACGAGGCGGCCATCCTGGCTGGATCGATGGGGATGCTCCCGTCGGCCTCTCTGGGCGGCGAGGTGGCGCTTTACGAGCCTGTTCACGGCAGCGCTCCGGACATTGCGGGGAAGGGGATTGCAAACCCGATTGCCGCGATTCTCTCGGCGGCCATGCTCCTTCGCTACTCGCTCGGCCTTGAGGCCGAGGCTGAGCGGGTCGAGTCTGCGGTGTTGCGGGTGCTGGAAAAGGGACATCGGACCGCCGACATCTATCAGGAGGGAACCACGCGCGCCGGGACGGTCGAGATGGGGAACCTCATCGCAAACGAGTTGAGTGCGCTTTACAGTCAGGTAGAATAAGGGCCATGGCAGGATACGCGATCGCGATCGTGGGAGCCACCGGAGCAGCCGGCCAGACCACTCTTAAGATCCTCCAGGAGCGGAAGTTCCCTGTCAGGGAGATCCGGTGTTTCGCCTCGGAGCGCTCGGCGGGGAAGACCGTTGAGTTTGCCGGGGTGCCGGTCCGAGTGGAGCAGGTGGCCGATGCGAGCTTCAAAGGCGTTGAGATCGCCTTTTTCTCAGCCGGCTCTGCCCAGTCGAAGGCGTTCGCCCCGGCGGCTGTCCGCTCAGGGGCGGTGGTCGTGGACAAATCAAGCGCCTTCAGGATGGACCCTGAAGTTCCGCTGGTGGTCCCGGAGATCAACCCCCACGCGGCAAAAGGCCACAA
>CAZXPE010000172.1:0-4600 GCA_964642915.1 uncultured bacterium
CTCGAGGTGCTGAAGCACGCGGGCTCCCCTTCAAGGCAAGCGCTTCCGGCACATCTCTCCGAAGCTCAAAACTCCTTGTAGTGGAGAAACTTCGCGTCGATGGTGACCACTCCCCGCTCGCCCTTCTTCTCGAGCTTCACCACGCAGTCGATGGCGGATAGGATGCCGTCGCCGAACATCTCCTGGCATCGCTCCCGGAGGGCGTCGCCGTACACCCCGACCAGCTCCATCAGCCGATACTTGAAGGGGTCGGTGGTGAGAGGAAACTCGGTGCGGAGCGGCATCGCCGTGGTTGCCGTGGCGGTCTCGATGTCAACGCCGAGGGCCTGAGCCAGCTTTTTCGCCTCATCGGCGTTCAGCCGGTGCTGGCCGTTCAAGGCCACCGCGATGTACATGGGGTCCTTGGTGCCGATGGCCTTGCCCAGGTCGTCGTAGGAGAGCCCCTTCGACTCGCGGGCTTGGCGAAGTTTCTGAAGCGCCGTTGCTCGGTCCATGCTGTCCTCCTTTTCAGCGTGCGGGAATAGGGTTGCGGGTGAAGCCTGGCGAGGTCGCCCGCGCCTGCTCCTGAATGTGGCGGGATCGCTCCATCAGGAAGTGAATGATGTGGCTCCGTAAACGGCCGTATTCAGGATCGTCGATGATGGCGGCGCGGGTACGGGGTCTCGGGATCTTGATTTCCACAATTTCAGCGAGACGGGCGTCGGGGCCGTTGGTCATGAGCGCGATCCGATCCGAGAGGAGGATCGCCTCGTCCACGTCGTGGGTGACCATGAAGACCGTGTTTTTGCTGGCGGTCCACATCCGGACCAGCTCCTCCTGAATGACTCCGCGGGTCAGGGCGTCGATCTGGGCGAACGGCTCGTCCAGCAGCAGCACCTTTGGCTCGGTGGCGAAGGCCCTCGCCAACCCCACTCGCTGGCGCATTCCGCCGGAGAGCGCGCTCGGGCGCTTCTTCTCGGCGCCGCCGAGCCCAACCATGTCGATGTAGCGCTGGACGTACTCCTTCACCTGCCGCCGGCCCCAGGAAGGGTAGGCGGCCCGCACGGCCAGGCGGATGTTCTCGAATGCGGTCATCCAGGGCATGAGTGAGAAATTCTGAAAGACCACCATCCGGTCCATCCCCGCCCCGCGGATCTCCCGCCCCTCAAGCACCACGCCGCCCTGAGAGGAGGTCTCGAGCCCGGCGATGATATTCAGGAGGGTGGACTTGCCGCAGCCGGAGTGCCCCACCATGGTGAGGAACTCCCCGCGCTCGATCCCGAACGCCACGTCACTGAAGACGCAGACCTTCCCCCGGCCATCCGGATCGGGGAAGAATTTCGTCACGTGATCGATCTCAAGAAAGGACACCGCTGTCCGCCTTATTCTGAATACGCGACGAGCTTAGCGAGGCGGCCGAATCCCGCGTCGAGGAGGACACCGATCAGGCCGATGGCGAGAATCGCGAAGATCACGCTCGTCAGCGCCAGGTTGTTCCACTCGTTCCAGACGAAGTAGCCGATGCCGGTGCCGCCGATCAGCATCTCAGCCGCGACGATGGCGATCCAGGCGCTGCCAATGGAGATCCGGAGTCCGGCGACGATGGCGGGGGCCGCCGCGGGGAGGATCACCCTGAAGAGACGGCCGAACCAGGAAAGCTGGAGGATCGCCGAGACGTTCAGATAGTCCCGCTTGATGTTCACGACGCCGAAGGCCGTGTTGGCCACCGTGGGCCAGAGAGAGGACATGAAGATCACGAGCACGGCGGCCTTCCCCGAATCCTTGATGGTATAGAGGAAGAGAGGCATCCAGGCCAGAGGTGAGATCGGCTTCAGGATCTGAATGTAAGGATTGACCGCCCGGTAGAGCGTGGGTGAGAGCCCCATCACCACACCGAGGAAGATGGCCACTAGAGCCGCCGCCGCGTAGCCGATACCCAGGCGCCCCAGGCTGAACAGGAGCTGGAGCCCGATCCCCTTGTCGTTGGGACCGTTGTCGTAGAAGGGGTTGGAGACCATCTCCCATGCGGTCTTCCCCACAGCCAGAGGGCCGGGAAGCCCCTGGGACTTCCCGCCGGCGGCCGGAGTGGACCCGAGCTGCCAGAGCAGGAGAAAACTCCCCAGAAGCAAGATCGAGTAAATGGCCACGCGCTGGCGATCGCCTTGCATCTTCCCCTCACGCCTTTCTGATTGCGAACGACTTAACGTATTCCTCGGGCTTGTCAGGATCGAAGAGCTTGGTCTTGCCCAGGACGAAAGTGTGCTTGACTGAGTTCCTCTCAGGGGCCTTGTAGCCGAGGCCCTTCATCACCTCGCGGCAGCCGGAGGCCAGATAGACCTGCTCGGCGACCTTTTTATAGTCCACGTCCCCCTTCACGTATCCCCACCGTTTCATCTGGGTGAGGATCCAGATCGCCATTGATTGATAGGGGAAGGGGTCGAAGTCGATCCTGTCGGGAACCGTCCGGGTATTGCCGAGGCCATCGGGGAATGTCCCCGTCAAGACCTGCTCAATCACCTCCACCGGCTGGTTCAGGAAGTTCTTGGGAGCGATCGCCTTGGCGATCTCCTTCCGGTTGGCCGAATTGTGGGCGTACTGGGTGGCCTCCACGATGGCGCGGAACAGTGCCTGGAACGTGTTGGGATATTTCGAAGCGAACTCGTTGGTGGCGGTAAAGGCGCAGCACGGGTGCCCGGGCCAGATATCTTTGGAGAGCATCCAGATAAATCCGATCTCCTCGTACACGGCCCGCTGGTTGAACGGGTCGGGGCCGAGGTAGCCGTCGAGGTTTCCGGCGCGGAGGTTCGCGACCATCTCGGGAGGCGGCACCACTCGAATCTGGATGTCTTTATCAGGGTCCAAGCCGGCCTCAGCCACCACGTAGCGGAGGAGGAAGTTGTGCATGGAGTAGTCGAAGGGGACAGCCATCTTGAATCCCTTGAAATCCTTGGCGCTCTTGATGGCCTTGTGCTTGTTGGCCAGCGTGATCGCCTGGCCGTTGATGTTCTCCACCGCCGGCACCACGTAAGGGACCGCCTGGGAGCCGATCCCCATGCTGATCGCCAGCGGCATGGGGGTCAGCATGTGGGTGGCGTCCGTCTCTTTGTTGATTGACAGATCGCGGATCATGGCCCAGCCCGAGGCTTTGATGACCTGCACGTTGAGGCCGTGCTTTTTGTAAAAGCCCATGGGCTCCGCCATGATGAGCGGCGTGGCGCAGGTGATCGGGATAAAGCCTACCTTGAGGTCCTTTTTCTCAGGAGGCCCCAGCTTCTCCTGGGCCAGCGCCTTGGCGGCATTCATCGGGAAGATCGAGGCGAGGATCGCCGCCGCGCTCCCGGCGCCCACGAACTTTACGAACTCCCGCCGGCGAAGCTCCGAGCCAAATACCTCCAGCTCCACGGCAGTCTCGACTGCTTTCTCAACGATCCGGTCAGGAGTCGCACATCCCTCTGCCATCTGATTTCTCCTTTCAAATGAAGCTGAAAACAAAACGGCGCCATCCACATGACCGGCGCCGTTGCCTCGACTCCCGATGACTCCGTTGTCTCAGGAGACGCTGTCAACCTATTTAGCAAACCTCATGCCGATAGGACGCTCCCCAACCGAAGAGGGGCACATACGATTTTCCGATAGCTTCCGCTCTGCCCACGACCCTTCTCCCCCAGGCGGTCTGCATCAATAGTAGGCAGTGTGATGGCGCTGCACAATTCTTCACCACTTCCTCAGGTCGACGGCGGGAAGGCCAAGGAGAAGCCGTCGCGCCAGTGTCCAGAGGCCTCGGGTCGCCTCGGTGAGATTGGAGGCTGATGGGGCGAGGAACCTGATAACCAGACCGCCACCGGAAACCGGGCTCACGCCTCCCAGGACCGATCCGATTCCCTTAAGTTGTTCCCCCAGCGAGCGAGCCGCGTCCTCCCAACGGTCAACGCCGTCGGCGAAACACCCGAGGGTGGCGAAATAGCCGAACCCCTCCATCCCGCCGAGGCCCGCAGGCGTTCGCCCCCCGGGCTCGAGCCTGGTCCGATCAAGAAAAAGAGGCCTTCCGTGTCTCATAACGGTGGTCCTGTTCACCAGCTCTCTGAACTCCCACCGCTCCTCTCTGGCCAGCCTGCCGATGACGAAAGCATCCAAGAGGATGGCCCGGCTCCCCGCTCCCATCTCCACGGTCAAGCTCTGATGAAACGCAGAGCCCGGATGAGGGATCAGATGGTCGGGAAGGTATTCGAGGACCGCGCCTTCTCCCAGGGCTATGGTGGTTTCCTGGACGGCGGGAGGGCCGAGGGTGCGATAGACCCTGGTCGCCGAGGGGGTCGTCAGGCAAACGTGACTGCCGGGCCCAAGCGCGATTTCGGTCACGAGGCGATCGCCCCCCACCAGCCCTCCCGTGGGATTCAGGAGCATTAGGCAGAGCGAGCCGTCTCCGTCGAGAGAGATCGGCTCCAGCGCCTGGAGAGGAAGGGTGAAGCGCCGCTCGGTGAGGACCGTGGCCCCGCCCCGTCGCTCGAAAGCGAGGGAGAGAGAGCCGTCTCTCCCGACGCGATCAGGCCTCGAAGAGAAAGTGGGAGCGGATCCAGTCGATGATCGAAGCAACTCCTGTCCCGTCCTTCAGGTTGGTGAA
>CAZXPE010000173.1:0-4587 GCA_964642915.1 uncultured bacterium
TTGTCGTTGGGGACCACGCTGACAGTTGCCTGTCGGCCGCCGGCCCTCTCGACGATCAGCGAGAGGATCCGCCCGTGAGGCCAACTGGCCCCATTTGGAGGATCGCTCATGACCAGCGGAAGATGAAAGATCGGCCACCGGGGAACAGGAGGGACTCCGAATGCTGCCATCCCCACCTGAAGCAGAGAAACGGCCACGCAGATCGCAGTGACCGGCCGCCGCCAGGGAGGTGACATCCTCCGGAGACCGACAGAGGCGATCAGGGCGGCGACGGGAAGAAGGGGAAGCGTGTAGCGCAGGTTCTTGTTTTGGACGAACAGGAAGAGCGCGAACGGAATGAAAAACGACGCGAGCAGGATGCCGCGCGCCTCTCTCTTGCTTCTGAGCGCCCAGACCCCCAAAAGAAATAGGAGGCCGGCAAGAAAACCAAACTGGTAGGGAAACGTCCTGGGGTAGAAAAGCAGAGAGGATGCCGTCAGAGCGTCGGGGTAACCTGACTCGGCTGCCTGCTTGAATGACCGGTTCAAGACCTGCATCGGCAGGCCGAACAGCCTCGGGCCGTACCACGGCAGAGCGAGGGCGATCGGGATGGTGATCGCGACACCGAAATTCACCAAACGGCCACGCCGGTCTTCAGAGCGGAACATCTTCCAGGCGGCGAGCCCCAACGCCGGGAGAAGATACACGACGAACGGCGGCTTGGTCAGAAGCCCCAGCGCCGAGAGCGCTCCCGCCGCCCAGGAAGGGCCGCTGCGCTCAAACCCCTCTGTCGCCGCCAGAGCCAGCGTCGTCGCGATCACAACGGCGGCCAGAGGGAGGTCGAGCTGGAAGTTTGTGGTCGAGAAGACGACGAACGGCGCAGTCCCGAAGATGAGAGCTGCCAGCAACCCCGTTGCGTGATCAAAGAGCAGCTTTCCCAGCAGGTACAGGGAGACAAGGGCTCCAGTCAGGAAAATCAACATCACGATCTGGCTCGTGAGAGGCGTTACCGGCGCGAAGAGGTAGAGTATCCCGGCAGCGCATGGAACCAGCGGCGGATAGAAAGACGACATCTCAATGATCTTGCTTAACCGGTCTCCCGGAGGCCCTGTCAGGATCCCACGGCAGTAAACGGCCCGCTCGAGGTGATTGGCGTGGTCCCACTGGGGCGGGCGGCGATCAATGGACACCCATACGGTGGTCACCAGCCAGAGGAGGATAATGAGGCCTGCCAGCAGCAGGGGGTATAGGTTTTCCCGCAAACGCATCAGCCAGGTGTTACTCGCCGCCGAGTCTCGGATGAGCGACAGCCAGGATGGAGATCCCGAACGGGAAGCTCATGTGTCTCAGGAGCCGCGCCTCCCAGGCGAAGATCCCGGCGAGAAAGCGGTTCAACCAGGGCGAAAGAGAAATGAGGTCGTGAGCAGAGCTGCCCCTCGACTTTCTGACGAGCCTTGCCGCCGCTATGGGGGCGGCGAGCAGCGTGTTGAAGTATGTGAGTCTGGATACCCGAAAGCCCGCCCGCTCAAGCGAAGACCTGAGCCCGCGGGCGGTGTACCGGCGCCTGTGGCCGAGGACGACATCGTGGCCGCTCCAAAGGAACTGGTAAGCGGGGACCGTACAGAGAAGCGTCCCGCTGGGCTTGAGGAGCCGTCTGACGGCCCTCAGGGCCTCCAGATCATCTTCGATGTGCTCGATCACGTCGAAGAGCAGCGCCCCGTCGAGTGAGCCGGCCTCGACCGGGATGTCGTGAGGGAGCGAGCCCTTGAGCACCTGCCGGCCGCTGAGGCGGGCGAGGCGCAGGAATTCCTCCGATGCTTCCACGCCGATCACGCTGCCGAACTCAGAGAGCGATGCCAGGAAGGAGCCACTCCCGCACCCGATCTCCGCCAGCCTCGGGCGTGAGGCGGGGGTGAAAAGCTGTCTCATCACGCTCAGGATCACCTCGCGGCGTCCGATGAACCACCAGTGGCGCTTCTCCTCCTCAACATGGGTGGTGATGTAGGCGGCGTCCATAACTGGCGCTGGAGAGGTCGATCCTGGGGAGGTCATCCGGGGCGGCCCTCGAGATACTTTCCGATGCGGCGGAGCCCCTCCTGGATCCGGTGGAGCGAGTTGGCGTAAGAGAAGCGCAGGTAGCCTTCGGCGTTGGCGCCGAAGTCGATCCCCGGCGTTACCCCCACATGGGCCCCCTCCAGGATCTCAAAGGCGAAATCGTAAGAGCGTCGCGTAAAGCGCCTGGCGTTTGCCAGGACGTAAAAGGCTCCAGTCGGCTCAGATCCGATGCCGAACCCGATCGCCCTCAGACCCGCTATCATCGCCCGCCGGCGCTCGTCGAAGATCCTCCTGAAGCGGACGACCTCTTCTCCTGCCTCAGTAAGGGCCGCCACGCCTGCCCACTGGACAAATTCGTTGGTGGAGATAAAGAAGTTCTGGAAGGCCTTCTGGAGAGTCCTGACGAACGGCCTGGGAGCGATCAAGTAGCCGAGCCGCCAGCCGGTCATGGCGAACGCCTTGGAGAAGCCGTTGAGGACAAAGGCGCGGTCGGTGTATTCGAGAATGGTGTGCTCCTTCCCCTCGTAGGTGAGCCCGTGGTAGATCTCGTCTGAGACCACCCATGGCCCCATCTCGGCGATCGCCTCCATGCGCTCCGGGGAGAGGAGGGTCCCGGTCGGGTTGGCCGGAGAGTTGATCAGGATCGCCTTGGCGCGGGGCGAGAGCCGTTCCTTGATCGCCTCGGGGCGGTATTGAAAGCCGTCATCCTCCTCGACGTTCACATAGACAGGCTCTCCGTTCGCGCAGCGGACGAAGTTCGGGTAGCAGGCGTAGTGAGGGTCAGAGAGGACCACCTGGTCTCCTGGATCAAGCAGGCACGTGACGAGCAGGAGCATGGCCGGAGATGTTCCGGCTGTCACCAGAATCTGGTCGGGGGAGACCTGAACGCCGTAGGTGCGGTTGTAATGGTCGGCGATGGCCTCCCTCAGGGGGAGGATCCCCAGGCTCGCCGTGTACTTCGTCCGCCCGTCCTTGATCGCCTTCTGAGCTGCTTCCTGAATCACCTGAGGGGTGTCAAAGTCAGGTTCGCCGAACTCCAGGTGGACGACGTCGATCCCGCGGCGCTCCAACTCTTGGGCCTTCTCAAAAACCTCAACCGCCAGGAACGGCTCGATCTCCCGGACCCTCCGGGCTGCCGGGCCCGAGTCATCCCGTTCCGGAAGGGCCATCACTGGTCGTAGCGGCCGCGGGCGAGGTTCGCCCGAGCTGAGAGGATCTCCCACAGCATGCGGGGGGCGTCGGTGGCGACTCCCAGCTTGCTTCCCGGCTGGTCGGTCCAGTTGATCGGCACCTCGGCGATCCGATAGCCACGGCGCTGGGCGAGAAGGACCAGCTCCACGTCGAAGCCGAAGCCGTCGGTGCGGAGGGCCCTGAAGAGATCGTCAGCCACGTGGCCCCTGAAGAGCTTGAAGCCGCACTGGGTGTCGGCTACCGCGCACACTCCCAGAGTGCGGACGATCCAGTTGAAGCACTGGCCGGCCGCCTTCCGGTGCCAGCGGGTCTGGATCACCACGCTCGGATCAGTGAGGATTCTGGAGCCGACTGCGATGTCGGCCCCCGCCCTTAGCGCCGCCTCAAGCCGCGGCAGCTCCTCGATGGGTGTCGCCCCATCCGCGTCGGTGAAGAGGCGGTACTCCCCCGAAGCGTTCACCATCCCTGTCCTGACAGCGTACCCCTTGCCGCGGTTCTCGGGGAGCGTGATCAATCTCACGCGGTCTGTGGCTCGCTGGAACTCTCTCACCCGCTCCGAGGTGTCGTCCCGGCTGCCGTCGTCAACCACGAGGATCTCAAACGACTCGCCCTTCAACTCGAAGAAATCGAGAACCCGGCTGAGGTAGGCCGGCAGACGGGCGGCCTCGTCATACGCCGGGATGACCACCGACCACGCTAGCCGCTCCTCCACGCGCGGCCCTCTGTCTTCCATCACGACGCGCTCCGGCATTGGCGCCCTTTCCACTGGACCGCTCCCTTCCCCTCCACCGCCTCCTGACACCGAGCCAGCACGAACAAAAGGTCACCCAGCCGGTTGAGGTATCTCAGAACCTCCGGGTTGTCGAGGAGACCGGCTTCCTTGAGGGCCACCGCGCGCCGCTCCCCTCGCCTGACGACCGCCCGGGCCCAGTCCAGGAGCCCCGAGAGAAAAGAAGACGAGCCGGGAATTATGAACGCGCGTGGAAGCTCGATCTTTGCCAGCCGGCTGTCAATGAACGACTCGATCTGGGCGGTATGTTCCTCAGTGATCCGAAAGTCGAGACGCCCGCGGTCCTCCGGTGCTGTGGCAAGCTCAGCTCCGAGAAGAAAGAGATCCTGCTGAATTGTGTGGATGACGGCCGTCAGCTCTTCGTCCTGGGCGGCTGCCCGCGCCACGCCGAGGACCGAACAGGCTTCGTCCAGGGTCCCGTACGCCTCGGGCCGGACGTCGGATTTGGAGATACGCTGCCCCCCCAGGAGAGCGGTCTCGCCCCTGTCGCCCTTTTTGGTGTAAATTTTAACCATCTCGGATGGAAAACACAATAAATCCCGGCCCTTTGGCTGTCAACCGAAATCCCCGGG
>CAZXPE010000174.1:0-4576 GCA_964642915.1 uncultured bacterium
GGAGATCCTCGTCCTCATTGACGGGCAGCTCGCGAGCCTGACACGGCCCGAAACGGTGCAGGCGCTCAGGACCGCGGGTCCCGCCGTCGCCCGCGAGCTTTGCCGGGCCCTGGAGGGCGGAACAACCGAGGCCCGGGCTGAGGCCGCGTGGCTCCTCGGGCAGATCAACTCAGAGGCCGCGATCCCGGCTCTCGCTCGTTCCATCGAGGGGGCCCGATGGCGCGGGGAGGCGCCTGTGGTGCTCCTGCGCGCAACCGAGGCGCTCCTGCACCTGGGTCCCTCGGGGATCCATGCGTTCGACATGGCGATCCAGTTCTTCTCACCCGACGACCTGACCCGGCTCCTCCTGATTCGGCACGCCTCGGAGCGGCTCGCGGGGACCGTTCCGCCTCCCCCTCTGCCCCGTTACATCACGGCGCCGTGGGGTCGGGCCCTGGCAGCGTACCTCGAGCGCCTCGAACGGCTCGATCGCATCAGCATGGCCGATAAGTTGAGCTTCCAGCGGGTCGTGCTGGAAGCTTACGGGCTCTCAATCGAGAGTGAGAGGAAAACGGTCCCGAGGCTGATCGAATTCCTGAGCAGGTATCCCGCCAGAGCGCTCGACCAGGCCCCCCACGCCAGCTAGCTTCACCGCTTTTCAGGCGGTGGGAAATCTTCTACAATGACGGCCGTGACTTTGCCCAGGCTCAGGACTCTCCTCGCTCTTCTCGTCGCTCTCGCCGCCGCGGTGGCCCACGCCGCCGCCCCGCCGATCCCGCCAAGCGAATGGCTCCTCGATCAGGTCAAGATTCTCTCAGCCCCGGAGATGGAAGGGCGGGGCTCAGGCACTCCGGGGGCGGACCTGGCGGCCCGCCACATCAGCCGGATCTTTCAGGAGGCCGGCCTCAAACCGGGAGGCGATGCTGGAGGATTTCTTCAATCGTTTTCTGTGCCGACCGGGATCAGGCTCGGCCCTGCCAACGCGCTGACCGTCCTCTCGCCGGTGGCCAGGCCACTTGCTCTCGGCAAGGAGTTCACCCCGCTGACGGTCTCAGCCGGCGGGAGCAAGACCGGTGATCTGGTCTTCGTCGGATACGGGATCACCGCCCCCGATCTTGGATACGACGACTATGCCGGCCTCGACGTCAGCGGCAAATTCGTGCTCGCCCTGACCCAGCACCCGCGCTACCGGGACCCCTCGAGCCCTTTCCGCCGCCCCGAGGCGTACCACTACGGCGAGAGGAGTCACAAGATCATCAACGCCCGCGAGCACGGCGCTCTCGGGATCATCCTCGTCACTCACCCCGAGGCTCCGACCAAAGCGCTCCCTGCCCTCAGCGGAGTGAGCCAGCCGTGGGGGATCCTGGCGGCTTTCATCACGCGCGCCGTGGGCGAGTCCCTCCTCGCGCCCTCAGGAAAGAGGCTCGCCGACCTCGCCGATGAGATTGACCGGACTTTGAACCCTCACTCTCTTCCCCTGTCCGGGGCGAGAGTCAAGCTGGAGGTCTCCCTGATCCGCGAGCGCGGAACTACCGCCAACGTCGTCGGAGTCCTCCCCGGGACCGATCCCTCGCTCAAAAACGAAGCGATCATCATCGGCGCACATTACGACCACCTGGGGCGGGGAGGCGAAGGCTCGCTGGCTCCCGACCAGGTCGGAGCGATCCATCACGGCGCTGACGACAACGCATCGGGAACCGCTGCCGTCATGGCGCTCGCCAGAGCCTTCGCCGCTGCGGGCGGAACGCCACGGACTCTCATCTTCGCTGCGTTCGCCGGTGAGGAGATGGGCCTCCTCGGCTCCTCACACTACGTAAAACATCCGGCGGCGCCTATCGAGAGGAGCGTGCTGATGCTCAACCTCGACATGATCGGCCGGCTACGCGACGGCAAGCTCTACGTGGCGGGAGTGGAGAGCGGGACGGGGCTCCGCCAGATCGTCACAGACGCCGCCCGGGGGCTCGGGCTCTTGCCTGAGCTTCGAGGTGATCCGTACTCCCCTTCTGATCACACAGCCTTCTACACCGCAGAGAGGCCGGTTCTCTTCCTCTTCACCGGGGCCCACGATGACTACCACCGGCCCACCGACACCTGGGAGAAACTGAACCCCGAGGGGCTCAGGATCGTGACTGCGTTAGCTGCCCGCATCGTTTCGGCCGTCGCCGGCGCCCCCGCCCCGCCCGCCTATGTGAAGCTCCAGGCCCCGCCCCAGCGCGCCAGGGGCGGCGGATACGGCCCGTTCTTCGGCGTCATCCCGGACTTCGGCGAAGCCGAACGCCCCGGAGTCAAGATCAGCGGGGTGCGTCCGGGGAGCCCTGCTGACAAGGCAGGGGCCCGCGCCGGCGGCATTATCGTGAGTTTCGCAGGCGTGGCAGTGAAAACTCTGGACGACCTCACGTTCGCCCTCCGGGGGCGGCGGCCGGGAGATCGGGTGGAGGTGACTATCCTCCGGGATGGAGCAGAGCGCCAGATGGAGGCAACACTGGAGGAGAGACGATAGTGCTCCGGTGGGCCCTGGACCGGAGATCTGTTCTGAAGTTAGGACTCACAGGCGCCGCGTTCGCCCTTGCCGAGCGGGTCCGGGTTGTGGCGAGCGCCCAGACAGCAGTCCCCCGCGATCCACGAGAGCGTCGCCTGGCCAACCTCCGCCAGCTCACCTTCGGCGGGCGGAACGCCGAGGCGTATTTCGACTGGAGCGGCAACCAGCTCATCTTCCAGTCCACTCGCCCACCCTTCGGCTGCGACCAGATCTTCACCACGAGGGCAGACGGAAGCGATGCGAGGCTCGTCTCAACAGGCAAGGGGCGCACTACCTGCTCCTTCTTCTTCCCCGACGGCCGGCGCTTCATCTACGCCTCAACCCACCTCGGCGGGGCCGCTTGCCCCCCCGAGCCCGGCCGCTCCCGAGGGTATGTCTGGCCGATTTACCCCGCTTATGAGATATTCTCGGCGAGCCTCGACGGGCAGGAGATCATGCGCCTCACTCACAACGACGGGTATGACGCCGAAGGGGCTGTCTCTCCCGACGGTAAGCGGATCGTCTTCACCTCGCTGCGCGAGGGCGACCTCGACCTCTACGTGATGGACGCCGACGGCTCGAGCCCAAGGCGGCTCACCGAGAGGCCCGGCTACGACGGCGGCCCGTTCTTCTCCTGGGACGGGCGCTTCATCGTCTTCAGGTCGGCGCATCCAGAAACCCGATCCGAAATGGAGGAGTACAGGGCTCTACTCGCGCAGTCGCTGGTGAGACCCGGCCGCCTTGAGATCTTCATCATGAAGGCCGACGGGACTGGCCTTACCCAGGTCACGCGGAACGGCGCCGCCAACTTCGCCCCCTTCATGCACTCCGACTCCCAGCAGGTGATCTTCTCCTCGAACCTCCACGACCCGTCCGGCCGCTCCTTCGCCCTCTACCTGGTCAACGTGGACGGCTCAGGGCTGGAGCGCGTGACCTACGCCGACTCGTTCGCCTCTTTCCCGATGTTCTCGCGGGACGGGACCAAGCTGGTCTTCTGTGGAAACCGCAACCCGGCGGCCCCGCGCGAGATCAACGTTTTCATCGCCGACTGGGCGGCCTGAGGAACATCGCCATGACTCTTGCTGAGATGATGGAACGGAGGGTCCGGGTCAACCCCGGCGGGACCTACTTCACCCTCTTCGACCAGCCCGTTACCTACGGTGGGCTCTGGGAGATGAGCCACCGCTACGCGGCGGGCCTCGCAAAGGCGGGGATCGAAAAGGACGACAAGGTCTGCCTGGTCTTCCCGACGTGCGCCGAGTTCTTCTACGCCTTCTTCGGCGTCATGCGATTGGGGGCGGTGCCTGTCCCCCTCTACCCGACTCTCGGCGCCGAGGCTATGGCCAACATCTTCAGGGATTCGGAAGCCAGGGCGGTCGTGGCCATAGACTGGTTCAAGCACTCCGTCGAGGAGGCGCGCTCTGGCGCGTCTAACGTCACCCGCTTCTTGACGCCCTCTGACCTGGAATCCGCTGAGCCTTCGGTGCCGCTCCCGACGATCACCGAGGACGACATCGCCTTCATCCAGTACACCTCGGGGAGCACCGGCCACCCGCGCGGGGTCGTCCTCGCCCACTGGAACGTCATGGCCACCCTCCGCTTCATGGCTGAGGCGGCGTGCCTCACCGCCGCCGACACCGTGGTGAGCTGGCTCCCCCTCTACCACGACATGGGGCTCATCGGCTGCGCTTTCACTCCGCCATACATAGGGGCGCGCCTGATTCTTCTCCCGCCGGACCTCAGGAACCCGCGTCACTGGCTGGAGGTGATGACCCGCGAGCGCGCAACGTTCACCGTGTCGCCTGACTTCGGCTACAGGAACTGCGTGAGGAACGTGAAGGACCTGACCGGGCTCGACCTCTCAAGCCTCAAGATGGCGCTCTCGGGAGCTGAGCCGGTGCGCCCCAGCACGATCGGTGCGTTCGAGGAGAAGTTCGGCCTGAAGAACATCGTGGCGCCGTGCTACGGGTTGGCCGAGGCGACGCTGGCCGTCTCGATCTGGCCGAGGGGCGAGCCGATTCGCCTCGATTCATCCGGGCGGCATCCTTCAGTGGGGCGGCCGTGCACCGGAGTCTCCGT
>CAZXPE010000175.1:0-1457 GCA_964642915.1 uncultured bacterium
GCTGCCTCACGCGACTGACTCTGGGAGCCCTGATCCTCTTCTCCCTGAGTGCGCCTCTCCGAGCGCCGGCCGCTGATCCCGCGGCTCCCCCTCGGTGGGGGACCGGGGCGATCGTCGTAGTGGTCGAGCGCGAAGCCGGGAGCGTGCTCGTCATCGACTCCTCGCGTCACGAGTTGCTCGGCCGCGTCGAGGGGCTCGGCAACCTGACCCACGGCACCGTGAAGTTCTCGCGTGACGGGCGATACGCCTACGTCCTCGGGCGCGAGGCTCTCGTCTCCAAGATCGACCTTTACACTCTACGCGTGGTCAAGCAGGTCAAGGCGGGCCACTGGTCAGTCGGAGGCGTCATGACGGTGGACGGCAGGCACCTGGCGCTCTCCAACTACGCTCCCGGCGAGGTCAGGATCCTCGATGCCGAAACGCTTGAGACCGTCAAGGCGATTGCCGCCGAGCGTGTGATGCCTGACGGCGCGCTTAAGCCGTCCCGAGTCGCCGGATTGGTTGACGCTCCCGGCAACCTCCTCCTCTTCGGACTTATGGACGTTGACGGCGTCTGGGTGGTGGACGCGGGCAAGCCCGGCTTCCCGGTGGTGAGAAAGTTCTGGGACGCGGGCGTCACGCCTTACGACGCGCTGATCACCCCCGACGGACGCTACTATCTCGTCGGGTTCCTCGGCTCCAACTGGATGGGAGTCGTTGACACCTGGAAGCTCGACGGGGTCAGCCGGATCCTCGCCGAGCAGGGGAAGGGAGACGAAGAGGTGCCGCTCTGGAAGGTCCCCCATCTGAAGGGGTGGGCGCTTGCCGGCGACCTGGCCTTTCTCCCAGCTCTCAAGCGCGAGGTGGCGCTGGTCTACTCGGCCCGCGACTGGACGCCGCTCAAGCCGATCCCGATCAGCGGCACCGCGCTCTACACCGTGGCGCGGCCCGACAGGCGGCAGGTGTGGGTTGACATCGTCGGCAAGAACGGAGACCTCGTTGACATCATCGACGTGGCCGAGATGCGGGTCGTCAAAACACTCCGCCCGGGCCCCGGCGCCACTCACCCGCAGTTCACCCCCAAGGGGGACGCAGCTTACGTCTCGCTCATGGACGGGGGGAAGGTCCTCGTCTACGACACGGCGACGTTAGAGGTCATCAAGGAGTTCCCGGCCCGGCGCCCGTCGGGCATCTTCTTCGCCGACCGGGCCCAGAAGTTCGGGATGTGATCGTGGACTCAGCAGATCGCCGCCTGCTCGATCGGATTCAGGAGAGCGTCCCGCTCGTGCCTCGCCCGTTCGACGCGGTGGGGGCGGCGCTCGGGCTTAGGGAAGAAGAGGTGATCAGGCGCCTCGGCGCCCTCCAGCGGGAGGGAGTCCTGCGCCAGATCGGCGGCATCTTCGACACGCGCGCCTGCGGCTACCGGTCAGCGCTCGTCATGGCGCGGGTCGCGCCTGAGCGGATCGAGCGCGTAGCGG
>CAZXPE010000175.1:1467-4560 GCA_964642915.1 uncultured bacterium
GGCCGTCGGCGAGCACCCGGGGGTGACCCACTGCTACGAGCGCGATCATCCGTGGAACCTTTGGTTCACTGTCGCTGTTCCGCCTGACAGCGCTCTTGGCCTCCCGGGAACGGTCGATCGGCTCGGCAGCGCCGCCGGCGCGAACTCCATCCGCCTGCTGCCGGCTTTGCGCGTCTTCAAAATAGGAGCAAAGTTCGGCATGGACGACGGCGCCGCTCAGGTCAGCGCCACCGGTGTTCCCGGAGCGCGGCCTGTGGACGATCAAACTCTCGCTCTCAGCGACGGAGAGATCACAGCGATCCGCGTCCTCCAACGGCCGCTCTCACTGGTTGAGGAGCCGTTTATACAGGCCGCGGCCTCAGCCGGGATGAGCCAATCCGAGCTGTTGAGCCGCGCGACGGACCTGCTCGGCAGAGGGGCGATGAGGCGTTTCGCCGCCCTCCTCAACCACAGGCGAGCAGGATTCGGCGCCAACGTGCTGGGCGCCTGGGCGGTTCCGGACGGGGGCGTCGCCGAAGCTGGGAAGCGAATCGCTGAATTCAGCGCCGTCAGCCACTGCTACGAGCGGCCGGTCTTCTCGGACTGGCCCTACCCGCTCCTCAGTATGATCCACGGGAGGAGCAAGGAAGAATGCCTGGAGACCATGGACGCGATCCGCCGCGCCATCGCCCCCGCTGCCTCAGCGGCCCTATGGAGCGCGCGCGAGTTCAAGAAGGTGAGGCTTCAGCTCTTCACGCCCGACTACCCGGCATGGGAGTTGAGCGCCCTCGGGGGGAGCCGGCCTCAAGGAGTCCGGGTCGCTGCGGGACGCAGCGCGGTCCTGAACAGCGTGGCGGAAAAGATCGCGGCTCCGGCTGCGAGGACGAGCCCCGCCAGCCTGATCCCCGGCGCGCTTGCCGTGGCGACAGCCACGGAGAGCCCGATCACTCCTCCGGTGAGGAGCCAGTAGCTCAGCCTTTCTGCGGAGGGCGAAGAGAGCTGATCGGGAGTGGGCACCTGCTCGCGCCCGACCCTGTCACCGTAAACCCGGTACCAGGCCAGGAGCGGGACGATTTTCAGAAGCATCCCAGCGATCGTGAGCGAAGTGAAGCCTCCCAGGCCGAGGACCGCATAGGCTGTGGCGAGGTTTGGACTCCCGATCAAGCCGAAAGCGAACCCCAGACCGAGCCCCGCCGTCGGCGCGAGGAGCGTCGCGCCGGTGAGAACGAATCTGAGCCCCCAGTCGAGTTGAGCGCGCCGCCTTCTCCTGACCATGCCGAGCGTCTGAGCGACGAAGGCGCCTGCGGCGGCGGCGAGAGCGATGGAGGCGATGGGGAGAAGGCGGCTTTCGGCCAGGAGTCCCAGCGTCAAGCCGGGGACTCCGAGAGCCAGTCCCCAGACCTGGGCACCCGTCTCCCACCCCTTTGGCTCCCCGGCCATGAGGAAGATCGGCAGGAGCCGAGCGGCGACACCCAGGATCATGGATGAGACCCAGCCGAGCCAGGCCAGATGAAAGTGGGCGTAGAGAGTCCCGAAGAGCTGCCCCGGAAGAAACGGCCAGTTCCGGTTCAAGGCAAGCAGGAGCCCGAACACAAGCGTGGCCAGGAGGCCCGCCAGCGCCAGGACAAGGAGCTGAAGGGTCGCGCTCCGGCGTGGAAGGGGACGGAGGCTCATGGCCATGTTCACCAGGTAGCAGAGCACGCCGAGAGCGACCAGACCCGCGGCCCACAGAAAACCGCTCCAGCCGCTGATCGCGAAGTGCCCCACCATTCCGGCGATCCCCACTGCCATCAGCCAGAACTGGAGGGCGGCGAGCCGCTCGCTCCAGATCCTGCGCTCCAGGACCATCGGCAAGAGATGAAAGCTTGCCCCCATGATGGTCATTGTGATCCAGCCGAGGGTGACAGTGTGGGTGAGAGCGAGGAGGTAAGGGTGGTAGAAATGGCCCGCCAGCTCGTCGGCGAGAAAGGGGACGCTGAGAGCGGCGAGAAAAAACGCCCCGGCTGCTGTCAGCAGGTAGGAGAGCGGCGTCGCGAGGATGCGGACCCGATCGGTCCCCTTCACGCGGCTGGTCCCTCGTTCCTGATGGTGATCCTGAACTCCCCCGGCCCCATTTCTTCGGTCTCGTGACTGAGGCCACGTTCCTCCAAGAGAGGGTAGAGGAAGATCGGCCGCCTCTCGTGAATGACCACAAGGCGTTGTCCCGGAGCCAGGAGGTCGGCAAGCTCGAGAATCCGCAGCATCGGGAACGGCGGATCGAGGCCCCTGACGTCCACGAGCAAAGGCTGGATCTCCGGGCCTTTCCCATTCATGCGACCAGTTTGCCCGAGGCGCGATCGGGGCCCTATGACGGTCGTCATACGAAGTGAAAGCGGGAACGAGTAAGATCGGGCGTGGCCGTGCCTGCCGGCAGGCAGGCAGATCAGGAGTCAACCTGCTAGCCCTGGGCCATCGCGCGGAGCGCCCCGGGCTTTCTCAGCACGAGCCTCCCGCCGTCCTCTGAGACGAGCCCCTCCTTGATCCACCTGCTCACGACGCGGATTGTCGTCTCGACGGTCGTGCCTGCCATATCCGCAAGGCTCTGGCGGGTCAGGTGGTATGGAAGCTCGACGCCTTCCCTTGACCTCTTGCCCTCCCTGTCGGCCAGCCTCACGAGGGTCGCGGCGAGACGGGGCTCGACAGGCTCAACGGCGAGCGACTTGATCGACTCGTGGGCCGTTCTGAGCCGCTGGCCGATCATGAGGGCCATCTCTCTGACGATTGACGGATAGCGCTCGGCAAGCGCGAGCATGGGCTCACGGGGAAGCTTGAGGACTTCGGTTATCTCAACGGCCTGGGCGGTGGCCGGGTAGGGGCGCTTTTCGAGAACGGCGACTCCGCCGAAGATTTCTCCCGGGCCCAGCAGCTCCAGCACCACGTCCTTCCCCGTTCGTGAGTGCTTGAGGATCTTCACGCGGCCTGACTTCACGATGTAGAGCCAGAGCGAAGGGTCTCCTTCCATGAAGATGAACGCCCGGGGATGGTATCGTTCTGTCTGGGTGACCCGGACGAGCGAATTAATTTCCTTCGAGGAGATCGCGTTGAAAACAACGCTGGCCCTGATGAGATCACCGG
>CAZXPE010000176.1:0-4548 GCA_964642915.1 uncultured bacterium
CGCTCATGGTAGACTGAAACCACGTTTGTCGCTGAATAGAGATGTCCTGGACACTGAAAAAGAAGGCGCAGGCTCTCATAGCCCTCGAAGAGGGGGTGGTGAGAAAGGATTGGGGAGGGAAGGTCTCCTTTGCCCTCGTCTATCCCAACACCTATTCGGTCGGCATGTCCAACCTGGGCTTTCAGACAATCTATCACCATCTCAACCTGCTGCCCGGTGTGGTCTGCGAGCGGGTGTTCCTCCCCGATCCCGACGATTCGGACGAATACAGGCGGGCAAACGTTGCCCCTTTCTCGCTCGAGTCGCAGCGGACGCTCTCAGACTTTCACCTGATCGGCTTCTCTGTCACCTACGAGGGCGATTACATCAACGTCCTCCGCCTGCTCAGGATGGCCGGGATCCCGCTCCGTTCCGAGGAGCGAAGGCCCTCCGATCCGATGGTGCTGATGGGCGGGGTCTGCGCCTTCTCTAACCCCGAGCCTCTCGCCCCCTTCATGGACTTCGTCGTGGTCGGTGAAGGGGAGGAGATCGTCGGCGAGATCGTTGCCGCCTATCGGGCCCCCTTCGGCGAAGGCGTTCCCTCCGAGGCTTGTAGCCGCCGGGCCTTTCTCGAGGAGCTGGCGGCGGTCCCCGGCGTGTACGTCCCCCAACTCTACGAGGTTGACTACGCCTCCGACGGAACGGTGGCAGCCGTCGTCCCGAAAGGCGGCGCCCCGCCCGTCGTCGCTAAACGGAGGCTCAAGGACGTCAACGCGTTCGAAACAATCTCGGTCGTGAGGACTCCGAAGGCCGAGTACGGGCACATGACGCTCCTCGAGGTCGGGAAAGGATGCGGCCGAGGCTGTCGCTTCTGTCTCGAGGGGCATGTCTACCGGCCGGTGCGCCATCGGAGCCTCGGCTCGCTCGGTGATACCGCGAAGAAGATCGCCGAAGCCGGCAGGCGCGTGGGGCTCGTGGGAGCTTGCGTGTCCGACTACCCGTGGATAGGAAACCTGATGAAGGTTCTCGTTGAGCACGGAGTGGAGGTCTCCATCTCCTCGCTCAGGGCCGACAGCCTGACCGAAGAGCTGGTTGCCTCGCTGAAGATGAGCGGCCACCGCACCTTGACGCTCGCTCCCGAAACAGGAACTGAGCGCCTGCGGGGGGTGATAAGGAAGACAATCACCGACGAGCAGCTCTACGCCGCCTGCGACATCATCAGGAAACACGGCATCCCGAACCTGAGGTGTTACTTCATGATCGGGCTTCCCGGGGAAACGATAGACGACGTGGAAGCGATCCCTGACCTGGCGTCCCGCCTGCTGGCGCGCCTCAAGGCGCGGGACATGGACGGGCGCCCGTTCGGGAAGCTGACTCTCTCGGTCTCCTCTTATGTGCCCAAGCCGTGGACGCCGTTTCAGTGGGCGCAGTTCGATGACCTCCGAAGCCTGGAGGAGAAGCTCAGCGTGATAAAAAAGGGCGCCCGCCGCCTCTCCAACGTTCGGGTCCTCCACGAGAACCCGCGCGAGGCCGCGCTCCAGGCCCTGCTTGCGCGCGGGGACCGCCGGGTTTCCGAGTTACTCGAGATCGCAGCCCGGCTTGAAGGGGACTGGAGAAGGGCTCTGAGGGAGTGGCCCGTAGATCCCGCCTTCTACACGGCCAGGAAGCGCGCGCTTTCAGAGATCTTTCCCTGGGATCACTTCGATGTCGGAGTGAAGAAAGAGGGGCTCATCCGGAAATATGGCCGGGCGGGGCTCGGATCGTCCGCTGCTGACTGTCCGGACAAGCCGTGGGCGCGGGAGTTATCCGGCCCGCGCGTCGAGATAGCCGGAGCCTCTGTTTCGTAAAGGAGAACCGTCAGTGGAACAAACGCCTCCCGGACGCTGCATGCTCTACGCGTTTTTCAAGGCCACGCCGTCGTTGATGGCGCTTGGAAAGGCCGAAAAGGCGCGGGCCATCGCCGAGTACATGGCGCGCCTCGACGACTACAAAAACCGCCTCACGGTCAGGACGTACTCGACGCTGGGGCTCAGGCGGGACACCGACTTTCTGCTCTGGGTGATCGCTCCCGGGCTGGACGATATCCGGGAGCTGATGGAGGGGTTGAGGAAGGCCGCCATGGCCCCGCACATCGAGAACACGTACAGCTATCTTGCCGTCACCCGCGAGTCGCTCTACGTCAAGGCGCACACAGATGATGAGATCGATGTCACGGTTCGTCCCGGAGAGTCGAAATATCTCTTCGTCTATCCGTTCGTGAAAACCCGGGAGTGGTACCTCCTGCCGATGGAGGAGAGGAGGCGCATGATGGCAGACCACATCCGGACCGGGCACAGGTTTCCGGGAATCCGGATCAACACCGCCTACTCGTTCGGCCTGGACGACCAGGATTTCGTCGTCGCCTTCGAGGGCGACGACCCCAAAGAGTTCGTCACGCTGCTGATGCTGCTGCGGGAGACCGAGGCGAGTCGCTACACCGCCCGCGACACCCCTCAGCACACGTGCGCGCGAAAGCCGATCGAAGAGATACTGGAATCGCTGGGCTGATGAGCCGGAAAGAAAAGCGGGGACTGCCAGCGTGATAGCCGACGCCTTCGAGAGGCCGCTCCGCAACCTGCGCCTGTCAGTCACCGACAGGTGCAACCTGCGCTGCCAGTACTGCATGCCGGAGGAGGAGTACGCCTGGTTGCCAAGGGGCGACATCCTCACGTTCGAGGAGATCGGGGCGCTGGCCGGCGTCTTCACCGATCTCGGCGTCAACAAGGTGCGCCTCACCGGCGGGGAGCCGCTGTTGCGCAGGGACATCGACGCTCTGGTGAGGATCCTCGCGGGGAACGCCCGTGTGACCGACCTCGCCATGACGACCAACGGGGTCCTGCTCGAGGAGTACGCCCCAAAGCTGCGCGAAGCCGGATTGCACCGCGTGACAGTGAGCCTGGACACTCTCAAGGCCGACCGCTTCAAGGCCCTGACGCAGCGGGGCGCGTATGAAAAAGTGCTGAATGGGATCAACGCGGCCGTCCGCGCCGGCTTCAAGGAACTGAAGCTCGACGCCGTGATCGCGCGGGGATGGAATGACGACGAGCTTGTCGATCTGATCGAGTACGGGAAACGCGTGGGCGCCGAGGTGCGCTTCATCGAGTACATGGACGTCGGGGGGGCGACCAGATGGTCGCCGGACCACGTCGTCCCGCGGGCCGCCATGCTGGAGCTGCTGTCACGCCGCTACGGGCCGGTGGAGCCGGTGATCGAGGTAAACTCGGCTCCGGCGGATAGGTACAGGCTCCCGGACGGCACAGTTTTCGGCGTCATCTCTTCGATGACCGCACCTTTCTGCCACTCATGCGACAGGAGCCGGCTCACTGCCGACGGAATGTGGTATCTCTGCCTCTATGCCGAGAGCGGCGCCGACCTGAGAACGCCGTTGAGGAACGGCGCGTCGGTGGATGAGCTGAAAGCCCTGATAGTCCCGAACTGGCGGAGACGGCAAAACCGCGGCGCCGAGGAGCGCCTTGCGCTCCGCGACCGCGCCCCTTTCGTTCAGGTTGTCACCCTCCGCAGGAACCCGCATCTCGAAATGCACACACGCGGTGGCTAATTCGGGCACTAGCCATCAGCCATCGGCTTTCAGCGAGCAACGAGATCCTGAAAGCTGATTACTGACTGCTTCCCATGATGATTGCCGCAGTGGTGCTTGCCGCCGGGAGAAGCGCCAGGATGGGGAGGTCCAAGCTCCTCCTGGATCTTAGCGGCAAGCCGGTGGTTGCCCGTTCCGTGGAGCTGGCCCTTGCCGGAGGGGCTGACGAGGCTGTCGTCGTGGTCGGCCCCGACGGAGACCGAATCAAGGAGGCTCTGGAGGGTCTCCGGGTCCGCTTCATCGTGAACCCGCTCCCCGAAGAAGGACAGGGGAGTTCAATCAGGCACGGAATCGCCGCGCTCGCCCCCGGCACCGCCGCGGCGCTCATGCTCCTCGGCGACCAGCCGGCGATTCCATCTCAAGTCATCCCCGCGCTCATTGAGACGTTTTGGAACGCCGGCACGTCGATTGTCGCCCCGGTGTATCGTGGAGAGCAGGGGAATCCGGTCCTTTTTGGCGCCGCCGTCTTCCCTGAGCTTTTGACCTTGACGGGCGATCGTGGCGCTCGGCGGGTGGTCGAGAAAGACCCCGGCAGGGTGACACGCGTGCCGTTCGACTGTCCGATGCCCCTCGACATCGACACTGAGGAGGACTATAAGCGGGCCTGCGCCTCGTTGTACAATGCCGGCTGACGCAGGTCCTGCCGGAGGAGGCTTCATGCGGGAGGAGATCAGAAAGATCCAGGAGATGATGGAGTCGGCCGATTATGTGACCGATGGGCCCATCGCCACCTCGGTATACCTGGCCATGGCCCTTCGGAAGCCGCTCCTTATCGAGGGGCACGCGGGGGTCGGGAAAACCGAGGTCGCCAAGGTCCTGGCCCGGATTCTTGGAACGAACCTGATCCGGCTTCAGTGCTACGAGGGGCTGGACGCTTCCACCGCGCTCTACGAGTGGAACTACCAGAAGCAGCTCCTTCACATCAAGCTGGA
>CAZXPE010000177.1:0-4511 GCA_964642915.1 uncultured bacterium
CTCGATGCCCTACACGGAGAGCCTGAGCCTCGCGCGGGCCGCCCCGAACCTCGGCCGCCTCGTGATCTTCGAGGGGTTCACCCACGCCTTTCCGTCCGAGGGCGGGTGGGGGACCCGGCTGCGCCAGGCGCGGGATCTCAAGCGGCTGGTCCTCCTGCTCGACGACCTGCTCGGCGCGCGCCAGTGACAAAGGGGAAGGACCGTAGATGCGACCCCAGCCCAGCGGCTCTACCTCGCGCGCTGGGCCACCTGCCACGGCGTCCGCGGCAACGGCTCGTGGCGCGCGACGCTCTTCCTGATCCGCCCGGGCGACCTCTCCAGTTCCCGCCGGACGGCGAGGAAGTTCGAGCAGCCGGTGAGCAGGAGGGCGGCGGCCAGGAGCCGCATGCCCGTGCCATACCGACTCGCCCCCCCCCCGACGCCCTCATCCGCCCCTCCGCGCAAGCTGCCCGAGCAGGTTCACCTTTTGAGGCTGGCCGTTCAGCGGATGCGGACACCTATAGCGTCGTTGGCCCCTCTTGTCAACCGACTCCGCTGAGCCGGCCGGGTTACTTCTTCCCGCTCAGAGGATCACGCCTCGATGGTAGGATGAATGCGGCACGTCCAACAACGCGATGGTCGCACGGTTCACGGAGGCACCCAATGGGCAAGCTACGGATTTCGATTGACCTGCCGGAGGATGCTCTGGCGATCAGTCAGCTCAGCCGGCGGGCGGCGGGCGAAGAGATGCGTCGGCTCTTCTTCCTCGATCTGGTGCGCGAGGGGCGGCTCTCGCACGCCAAGGCCGCGGAGCTCCTGGAAATCAGCCTGGCGGAGTTCTTTGCGTTCATGGCGCGACACCACGTCTCCCCATTCGCGTTCGCGGAGGGGGAGCTAGAGCGGGAGTTGGGACACGTGAAGTGAGAGTTGTCTCGGACTCCGGGCCGCTCATTCATCTGGCCCGGGCCGGCCACTTCGACCTCCTTCGGCTTCTCTACGGGCGCTTGCTCATCCCCCCTGCGGTCTACCAGGAAGTGAGCGTGCGCGGGCGAGGGCAAGACGGCTCACGAGAGCTTTCGCGAGCCGAATGGGTCGTTCGTCGCCGCCCGCGCCGATCTGACCTGGTGACGGCGGTCGGGGCATTCCTTGGCCGTGGCGAGGCGGAGGCGATTGCGCTCGCCGCAGAGAAGGGGGGCACGCTTCTGCTGATCGACGAGGTCCATGGCCGTCGGGTCGCCCAGAAGATGGGGATCCCGGTCAGGGGAACCCTGGGCGTGTTGCTCCGAGGGTACCGCTACCGCCATGTGCCGGACCTGAGGGCTGCCATCACGCGCATGCGAGAGCGCGGGACATGGATTGACGATGAGGTCGCTGCGGCAATCATCGCGGCTGCACAAGAGCGGTGATTTTCGGGCTCCTCCCGGAGGTTGGCCGGTCTGCTCCACGCAGTTGGGATGGGCTCGTCGCTCAGGCGCCCTTCGCTGGCCGATCGCGGAGGCGCGCTTGGGCCTTGACGGTCAGGAGGTGACCACCCCGTGCTTCATCGCGCCGGGCGGTCCCGCTCTGCTGGGGCCGTCGCCCTCGAGAGTTTGTTCCTCGCCGCCGACCCCATGGCCAAGCGCCTGGTCTCCGTGAAAGGCTTCGTGGGTTAGAGCCCTCCCGGCGGTAAGGGGACTCCTCCCCCCGTCTGCGTCACGCGGCGGCGGTTCTGGTAGCGGCCGCCGCCGGACTCGAAGAAGCCGGTGCGCTCTGCTGAGATTGCCAACCCGACCAGGATAGCTGCTGCGCCCAGGATCGCCCACTTCGCCCAGCGGGTGAGCCCCCGCACCTCCTCGACCTTGTAGCGGAGGTCGATCTCGCGGAGGGACTGGCGTAAGGTGGTGATGTGCTCGGGTCTCAGGGTCTCGGCGAGGTGGGAGAGGGTATCGAGGTCTTGCTGGCAGACGGCCTGCTGGAACTGGGCGGCTTGCTCTCCGGTCAGCGCCCCGCTCTGGGCCAGAGCCTGGGCCCATGCCCGGGCCAGGTGGCGGGGCGGCCCGCAGAGGTCCTCAAAGACCTGCTGCTCCCCGAAGAACGGCCAGCTCCCCAGCGTGTAGCGGAGGTCATCCTCCGGCCCGAGTTCCCGGCGGACGGCTAGGAAGTTGGCGCAGCCCGTGAGAAGGAGGGCGCTGGCCACAAGTCGCGCGCCCGTGCCATACTGCCTCGCCCCCCCCCACTCTCATCCGCATCTCCTCCGCTGGCGCCCCGGCCACGTTCACTAGCGAGGACGTCCCTTCAGCACATCGAGTAACCGTAAGGGCCTCCGGCGTATCTTGTCAAGCCGCCTACGAGCGTGGCCCGGGAGATTCAGATGACGCGGGCCTCAATACAACCTCGGCACAGGGGGTCGGTGCTACAGCGGAAGGTACAAAGAACGGTCCTGCTGCTCCTCCGCCGTGGAGACCAGCCAGATGAGATAGAGGCTTTCGATGATGGAACCGAGCTCGGCACCCGGGCGGAGCCAAAATATTCCGGGAACGTGGCGCCCCGCCGCATAGTGATCGGATAGGTGGCTCGGAATCGTGCGCCTGTTTTCCGTGACCAGAATGTATCCGCTTTGTTCGATCCAGCCGAGGATTTCAGAGTCAGGCGCGCCCGAGGGGGGAGCGCCGGGATCACCCACGGCCAAGACTTCGATCCGGACATCCCGCCGCCGCAGTTGGCGCTGAATGGCACGGTTAACATGCTCGTCCAGCAGAAAGCGCAGCCTCGTCATCCGGCCGGAAGGGGATTGGTGAACTTACCTGCCGCCTGCATGGCCTGGCGCTGGCGCTCAACGCGCTGGCGCAGGTCCCGCACGAACTCAGATGGGTGATGCTGTTGCTCTCGCCAGGCCGCCTCTCCTTGCTCTCGCCAGCGGGCCAGATAGGCCTCCACGCTGTCTTGATGATGCAGATAGTAGGTGATTGTCGCGTGGATTTGTTCGAGAGAAAGGGTGGGGTAGTGCAGAACAATCTCCTCAGGACTGGCGCCCTCCCGATAGTCCCGGAGCACGAATTCGATCCCAACCCGGGAGCCTTTGATACGAATGTCATCCCGATCTAGAAAATCAAAGTAGCCTTCTAATTCCATGGCCTCCTCCGCTTATGTGTTGTAACACGCGCGCCTACCGAACTCAAGCGTCTGAGCCAGTTCAACGGCTACGAGCCGGTCCCGCTCGGCGAACTCCTGGCCGCAGCGTAGCGACGGCTGAGCACGTCCCGGGAGATCCAGATGACGCGGGATGGTTCACAACTCGGCCAGGAGGTCAGAACTGCTCAGGAGGCGGAACGGGAATCGAGGACGATCCGGTTATTCCGGTTACTCACGCGAGGCGACCTCCTCGCGGATCCGTCGGAGTCCTCCCATCACCTTCTCCGGAGGGTCGCTGAGCCGCCCCTCCCTGGCAAGGCGGCTCTTGTACATCTCTGAGAGCTCATGGAGCCCGCGACGCCAAGCGAGGTCCGCGACCCGCTCAAAGAGGAGCTTCTGCTCTTCGGCCGTCAACGCCGCCACTTCCTCGGTGAGCTGCTCAATCTTCGTCACGTCTTTCACCCCCTTCCCCTGGGGGATTTCGTACCACATCCCTTTTCCGAACTCAAGCATCCCGACGATGATCGGCGCCGCAACGGCCTCGCGTCGAGATTCTCAAGGGTGTTGGCGCAGACGAGGGGAAGAACAGGCTAAGCCTTGAGGCGCTCGCGGAGGACGCGACGGAGGAGCTTCCCGGTCCCCGGCCCCGCGGGCCCAGGCGCCCGGGGGAGGCTCGCGATGAACTCGATCTCGCGGGGGAGCTTGTAGACCGCGACCTTGTCCCGGCAGAACTCGATCAGCTCCTGCTTGAGCGCCTCTGAAGCCGTCACGCCCGGCTTGAGGACCACGTAGGCGCGTGTGTTCTGCCCGCGGACGGCGTCGGGAACCCCGATGACCCCCACGTCGGCCACCAAGGCGTGATTGGCCAGGGCCTCCTCAATCTCCTCAGGGCCGATCCGGTAGCCGGAGGACTTGATCAGGTCGTCCTCCCGGGAGAGGAACCAGACGTAGCCGTCCTCGTCGAGCGTGACAAAGTCGCCCGCCCGGCACCAGCCGTCGCTCACCGCGGAGCGCTGCTTATCTGGATCACGCCAATAGACCGTCCCCGTCGGGCCCCGGGCGATGAGGAGACCGACCTCGCCGGGTTTGCACTCCTTCCCGTCTTCCGTGACGACCTTGAGCGCATAGCCAGGAACGGCCGGGCCGATAGCGCCGGGCTTCACCTTGCGGGTAACGGCGGAGGAGATGAAGACGAACATCATCTCCGTGGTTCCGAGCCCCTCGTAGATCTCGAGCCCGAACTTGGCCTTCCAGTCGTGGTAGGTCTGGGCGGTGAGCGACTCCCCGCCGCCGGTGCACATCCGGATGGAGGAGAGGTCGTAGGTCTTCTCCGCGTTCGGCACCTGCAACATCTTGCGGTACGCGGTGGGGAGGATGGAGACGACGGTGACCCGATGCTTCTGGATCGTCTCGAACATCCC
>CAZXPE010000178.1:0-4457 GCA_964642915.1 uncultured bacterium
CCAGACAAACCGCAGAGCCGCTTGCAACGCTACTGCGCCACGGAAGCGGGCACAGTGACACTAAAACGCCGGCAATCATGACCCCAATCCCAGCGCGAGCGGCCTGCCTTGTGCGAGATCGACAGCCGCTCATAGCCGCAATTGTCTATAAGATCAGTCGGTTTCCTCGTCTTGTCTTGAAGGGATAAGCTGTGATAGTGTTTCTCTTCACATGGCGGAGCCGTCTCCCTGGCGGGCCCTCCACGTCCTGGCCAGCGCTGGCGCGACCCTGGTGGTATCGACGGCTGGCGGGGCGTTGGTGGGGTACTTTCTTGACGGCTGGCTCGGGACCTCTCACTGGCTCACGCTGGCGGGGCTCGGGCTCGGCATCGTCGTAGGGTTCAGGGAATTCATTCGGATGATCAAGGCGGCGGGACGAAATGGACAGTGATCTTGCCGGGCGCGTGACAGGGTGGGGCGCTCTGGCGCTCTTTCCCCTCGCGGCTGCCGCGGCGCACTTGGCCGGCCTTCAGGGGCTCCTGGGAGTGCTCGCCGGAGGGGGGCTGGCTGTGGGCAACTTTAGGTGGCTCAACGCGGGGAGCGGCCGGGCGCTCGCTCTCTTCAGCGGGGGGCGAGTCCATCCGCTGTGGCTTCTGGGTCTCGGCGCCCGTCACCTCTCTCTGTTCGGGGCGCTCGGAGTTCTGCTCTGGAGCGGCCAAGTCCATCCCCTGTGGCTCGCCGCCGGCCTGTCAGTCCTCCCGCCTGTGCTCATCGTCCAGGCGTTTCGCGCTTCCAGGCTGAGGTCATAGGCCCGTGGAAATGATAGAGGCTCCGCCGCTCTTCATGATCCCGGGGATCCCCAGCCACGTCACCTACACGTGGGTCGTGATGGCAATCCTGATCGGGCTTTCCTTCGCCGCCTCGCGGAATCTCCAACTCGTGCCGCGGGGGCTCCAGAACTTCATGGAGGCGGTCCTGGAGCAGTTTCTGACGCTCCTGGATGACGTGGTGGGGCACGAGGGGCGCCCCTACCTCCCGCTGATAGCGACGCTCGGCCTTTTCATCCTCACCTCAAATCTGATAGGGCTCCTTCCGGGGCTCATGGCGCCGACCTCGAGCCTCAACACGACGGCCGCCTGCGCCCTGATTGTCTTCTTCGCCTACCACTGGATCGGGATCCGAAAGCAGGGGCTCGGCCGGTACGTGAGGCACCTCTGCGGGCCGGTGCTCTGGCTGGCGCCGCTCATGCTGGTCGTCGAGGTCTTCAGCCATCTGGCTCGGCCGCTCTCCCTCTCCCTCAGGCTCTTCGGCAACATGACGGGAGGCCACATCCTCCTCGCGGTCATCTTTTCCCTCACGCTGGGGATGGCGGGGTGGGCCGCCTCTGGATCCCTTCCGGGACTCTTGATCGGCGTCCCTGGGAGCGTCCTTCTGATCGCCTTCACAACGGGGTTCTTGATCCCGCTGAAGATCCTGGTGGCTTTCCTCCAGGCTTTCATCTTCTGCATGCTCTCCATGCTCTACATAGCGGGAGCGATTGAGGAGGCCGAGCACCATTGAGGAGTTCACCCATGCCAAGACGTGAACCGACGAAAGGAGGAGATGTCGTGGGACGTGTTTTGATGCTCACGGTAGTGGTTTTTGCGGCGTTGATCGTGTCGCCAAGCGGGGCTTGGGCTGCCGAGGCTGCGGCTTCGGGGGGATGGGTCGGCCCCTTCGCTGTGATCGCGGCCGGGATAGGGATGGCCATAGCTTCGGGGCTCTGCGCCCTCGGGCAGGGGCGTGCCACGGCGAGCGCCGTGGATGCCATGGCGCGCCAGCCGGGCGCCGCTGGGCGGATCCAGACGGCCATGATCATCGGCCTGGCTTTGATCGAGTCTCTGGCCCTCTACGTTTTCGTCGTCGCTGCGATCTTGCTCTTCGTTCAGCCGGTGAAGTAGATTGCCCTCCGGGGCGCCTGCAAATGGCGCCCCGGCTGGGAAGGGAAGACATGGCTTCTCGTTCGGGCTCCAAGGCTTCCAAGATTCCCGAGATGACGATCCGTCGCCTTTCGGTCTACACGCGCTGTCTCCTTCACCTCGAAGAGGACGACGTCAAGACGATCTCCTCCCGGGATCTCGCCGAGCGGTTCAACCTCAACTCAGCGCAGGTGAGGAAGGACCTGGCCTACTTCGGCGAATTCGGCGTCAGGGGGATCGGCTACTACGTCTCCGGGCTCAAGGCCGAGCTTCTGAAGATCCTGGGGCTGGACAGGGAATGGCCGGTGGCGCTCGTGGGGTTCGGTAACCTCGGGTCGGCTCTCTTCAACTACAAGGGGTTTGCCCGCGCCGGGTTCAGGATCTCGGCTATCTTTGACGATGACCCGCAGAAGCAGAAGATGGGGAGCGCGAACGGCGCTCCCATCCTTCCCCTTCGTGACCTCCCGCGAGTGGCGAAGACCAAAAACCTCCAGATTGGGATCGTAGCTGTCCCGGCAGAGTCGGCACAGGGGGTTGCCGACGCGCTCGTGGCAGCGGGGATCAGGGCGATCCTCAATTTCGCCCCGGCGCGCCTCAGAGTCGCCAAAGATGTGCGCCTGAAGAACGTGGACCTTTCGATCGAGCTGGAGACCTTGAGCTTCTCCCTCGCCCAGGGCCTCCGCTAGCCGCCGGGAGGCTGCGCCAGGCGTGTCCGGCTCTATGCCGTCTGTGACCCGTTCCGTAGAGCCTTCTTCACTCGCCCGGTGGGCGCCGTTTCAGGAACTCCTCAGGGAGTTCCTCGAGGGAGTTCCCTGCCTCAGGATCGATGGGCTCTGGGGGGCGGCGCGGTGGCTCGTGGTCGAGGCCCTCCTTCGGTCCTCTGAGCGTCCGGCCCTGGTCCTTGTCTCGTCCCGCCCCGACATCCTGGAATCGACCCTCGACCTTCGCTTCTTCGAGCAATCCCAAGGGCGGGGGCCCGCAGGGCGGGCGGGAGCTGGCGACGTGGGTGCTGGCTCTGCCGCAGCGTTTCCTCCCGGCTTGCCCGGATCATGGAGCCGTGGGCGCCAGCGCGATGCTGATGCCGAGCGCTCACTTCTCTGCCACCGCCTGCTCAGGGGGGAGCGGGTAACGGTCGCCACGACTCCTGCTGCTCTCGCCGTCCCGCTCCTCGGGCCTGATGAGTTTCGCTCGCGCACCTTCACTCTCGAACGCGGCGCCGCTGTGGACCGGGAGAACCTTCTCTCCCGGCTCCAGGCGGCCGGTTACGAGCGTGTGGAGACGGTGGTCGAGGTCGGCCAGTGGGGCCTCCGCGGCGGGATCGTGGACATCTTCTCTCCGGGATGGACCCGCCCGGTGAGGATCGAGCTTTTTGGCGACGAGATCGAATCTCTCCGCGCCTTCGATCCGACTTCCCAGCGCTCGGTCGAGGCGGTTGCTCGGCTTGAGGTGCTGCCGCTGGCTGATGCCGAGTCGGCGGGAGCAACGATTCTCGATTACCTCCCGGCCTCGGCCGCGGTGGCGCTTCACGACCCTGCTCTGCTCGAAGCTCCTCCTGACGACGCTCCGGCGCCTCGGGCGCTCTCAGATCTCCTGGCGGGCCGCCAGCAGATCGAGCTTGGCGTGCTCTCGCTCTCGGGAGCCGGGCGCTCGGGGGCGCACCACGTCGAGACTAAGTCGGTAGGGGGCTTCAGCGGCCAGTTCCGCCTCTTCGCCTCAGAGCTTCAGCAGTGGCTTGCAGAGGGGTACCGGATCAGGCTGGTCTGCCAGGACGATCTTCAGGCGAAGCGCCTCAGAGAAATTCTCAGCGAGCATCTGATCGAGCCGTGGCCCGAGGGGGAGCAAAGGCTGTGGGGGCCAGAGCGGCTCCTCGTCATCACGGGGGAGTGCTCGACAGGCTTCTCGATCCCCGCCCTCGGCTTTATCCTTCTGACAGAGAAGGAGCTGTTCGGGGAGCGGCGCCGCCCGATCCGCCGTCCTCTTTTTCCCAAGGGGGCCCAGCTCTCGGCGTTTACGGACCTCCAGGTCGGAGACCTGGTGGTCCACGAGGAGCACGGAGTGGGCCGCTACCTGGGGCTCCAGACGCTCGAGATCGAGGGGCGCGAGGGAGAGTTCCTCCTTCTCGAGTACGCGGAAGGTAACCGGCTCTACCTTCCGGTGGAGCGCCTCGGCGTCGTCACGAAGTACCTGGGCGCTGACGGCGCTCCCTCCCGTCTGGACCGGCTAGGGGGAAGCTCGTGGCAGAGGGTGAAAGAGTCAGTGAGGGCGGCGACGAGGCGGATGGCCGAAGATCTCCTCAAGCTCTACGCGGCTCGCTCGGTGGTGGACGGCCACGCCTTCTCACCCGACGCCCCCTGGCAGAGGGAGTTCGAAGCGGCGTTCCGCTTTGAGGAAACCCCCGACCAGCTCCGGGCGATCGAGGAGGTCAAGGCCGATATGGAGGCTCCGCGCCCGATGGACCGTCTCGTGGCCGGCGACGTCGGCTATGGGAAAACCGAAGTGGCGCTCCGCGCGGCCTTCAAG
>CAZXPE010000179.1:0-4449 GCA_964642915.1 uncultured bacterium
CTGGTGTCGAGCGGTTCGACGCTAAAGCTCTTGATCCAGCTCGTGGAGCGGCTCGGCGGTCAGGTGGCGGGGATCGGATGCCTGTGGCGGCGGACGTCGCAGGCGGACGTGGCGGGGAAACCGGTCTTCAGCCTCGTGAGCCGGGACTTTCCAACCTACACTTCAGAGGCATGCCCTCTCTGCAAGAGAGGCGCCCCGCTCAACGAGGAGTTTGTGAAGCGGAGGGAGGATCGAAAGCCTTCTTCAGCCCAGGAACCAAAGTCTTAGGCGCTCTCCCAGAGCCCCTCAAGGGCCCCAGCCCGGCGGTACGCCTCGCGAACTTTGTCCAGATTTCTGGTAACCAGCAGGCCGATCTTTGCGAACGGCTCGAAGATCGGTCCCTCTCCATCAACCAGCGGGAAGGAGACCTTGGGAAGCTTCTCCCATCGCTCGCGGAGAAGCTCGGTCACAGCCGCCAGCCGATGGTAGAACTCCTCCTTCTCTATTGCCGCATGCTTGACGATGGGCGTGATCAGGCAGTCCACCGTATGCCTCACCCTGGTCGCGAGCGGAGCCTCTCCCTCCTGGGCCTCGCTCCCCGCCCCAGCGAGCGGCACCACCCTGACCCCCAGCTCCGTCAGAAAGCGGTTCAAGAGCTGGCCGATCTTCTCCTGCATCAGGAGCTCCGGAATCCCGATCGTCTTGAGCTTGCCGACGACGCTCTCGCTCTCACCGTATAGCTGCTCCTTGAGCCAGTTGACGTGCCTCCGGTTCTCGTCGTCCTTCCACCACTCCCGGATCATCTTCTTCCCCCAGTACCGGATGGCGGCGTAATAGGCGTCGCGCTTGAGGGCCCGCTTGGCGATGCCACCCCACGAGTAGAACTTTTGCATCGCTTTGATCGCCCCGATCTGAAGCTCATAGGGGGAGAGCCGCCTTGGTTGATGCACGACGTGATGGCCGTCGTAGAGCGACCAGTCCCGGCTGATCACGTACTTGTCGCCTTTGGCATACGTGGTGTTCCAGTCCGTGGAGCCCGGGCACGGCGTCAGGATCATGAACTGGATGGAGTCGATATCGTGCTTCTTTGCGAACCGAGCCGTGGCGTCCAGGGTCTCCAGATCGTCCTCATCCGATCCGACCACGAACATGCCGTGGATCTTGATGTTGTGGGAGTGGAACCGCTCGATGGCCCCCTCGATCTTGGCAAGGTCCTGCTTCTTGTTGAACAGCTTCAGCGTTCGGGGGTTGATCGACTCGAACCCCACGTAGACGTTGAAGCAGTTGGAGTCTCTCATCAGCCCGAGCATCTCTGGGTCCTCGGCGGCCTCGGTGCGGACCTGGGCGCCCCACATGGTCGTTAGGCCGCTCCGGATCATGCGGCCCAGCAACTCCTTTACCCGCTTCTTGTTGGCCGTGAAGATGTCGTCGGCGAAAAAGGTGTAGGTGCTTTCTTTGTGGAGGGCAAGCTCTTCCATCACCCGATCGACGGAGTGGGTGCGGAAGGCGTGGCCGTACATCCCCGGGACGGAGCAGAAGGTGCAGGAGAAGGGGCAGCCGCGCGAGGTCGCCACCGACACCACCCCCCCAGGCTTCCACCCCGTGATCAGGTGGTAGTCGGGAATGGGGTTGACGTCGAGATTCATGATTTTCGGACGCTCCGGGTTGTGAACAGCCTGCCCGTCCGGCCCGACGAACGAGAGGTTCTGAATCTTCTCGAACCCCTCCCCCCGCTCGAGCGCTTCCACCAGCTCCTGGAAGACCAGCTCGCCCTCGCCTTTGACGACGAAGTCCGCGTGCTGGATCCCCTCCTCAGGGAGAAACGTCACGTGGGTCCCGCCGAGGGCGACTGGAATGCCGCCGGCGCGAACCCGGTCGGCGAGCCGGTAGGATTGAGGGGCGGTCGAGGTCAGAGCCGAGATCCCGACCAGGTCGGCGCTCATCACCTCGCTCATGTCTATCGGGGCAATGTCCTCGATGTAAACTCGGACGTCGTACCCCCTGTTTCTCATGATCGTCGCCAGGAGCACCGATCCGAGGCGCGGGATCGCCACTCGGCTGTAGACGTGGAGGTGGGTGGATTTGGGCTCGACGAAAACGATCTTTTTGACGGGCCGCCTCATAGGGGCCTCCCTCGTGCTCGGTGGATTTGGAGAAAAATCTCGCAAACGTTAGCACCGCCGGGGCGCGTTGTCAACCGCTCCTCCGGCCCTCCTCCAGAATGATCGCCTGGACCCTGGCTTCGGCGGCCATGCTGTCGCCCCGGCGGATGAGGTCTAGAAGGTCTTCGCCTGCGAGCCTGTCGAAGATGGCGCGCCGCCTGGCTGGGTCTGCCACCTCTCTCATGACCCGCTGCCGAGCCGATCCGAGGAGGGCCGCCAGCTCCCCATACTCGGGGCCGATGACCTGCTCCAGCTCCCTGCGAAGCCGCCTGGCCAGGGCCGGGCTCGCCCCTCCGGTGGAGACCGCGATCTGGAGGTCACCGCGGCTCACCAGCGACGGGACGACGAAGTCACAGAGGTCCGGCGCGTCGGCCGCGTTGGCCAGCGCCCCCGCCTTCCGGGCGTCACTGACGACGGCGGCGTTGACAGCCTGATCGTCTGTCGCGGCGAAGACGAGGACGGCGCCTTCAAGATCACCGGCCCGGTACGGGCGCGCCGCGATCTCGACACTGCCGCCGAGGCGGCTCAACTCAGGGCTGACGCGGGGGCTTATCACTCTGACCCGCGCCCCGCATGAGATCAGAAGGCCAACTTTCCGCTCAGCCACCTCCCCGCCCCCCACCACCACCGCAAGCTTGTCACGGAGGTCGAGGAAAACAGGATAGTAGCGGGGCATCAGCTCAGGTCTTCACCTTGGCGGGAGATTTCGGCTTCGGGGCCGCCTTGCTCTTGTCGCCCTCCTTGATGAGCCCCTTGACCTCGTCCATGAACTGGGAGATGTCCTTGAACTGCCTGTAGACCGAGGCAAAGCGGACGTATGCAACCTGGTCCAGCTTCTGGAGGTGCTCCATGACCATGTCCCCCAGCTCGAGGCTGGAGATCTCTTTCTCAGCGCGCTCGTGGAGCTTCGTCTCGATGTCCCTCACGACGTCGTCAACGGCCTGGACCCCGACCGAGCGCTTCTCGCACGCTTTGAGGATGGAGGAGCGGAGCTTCTGCCTGTCGAAGGTCTCCCGCCGTCCGTCCCGCTTGACCACCATGGGGAGCACGTCCTCGATGTACTCGTAGGTCGTGTAGCGGCGGTGACATTTCAGACACTCCCGGCGGCGGCGGATGAACTCCCCGTCCCCTCCCACGCGAGAGTCAACCACCCGGTCCTCAGAATACCCGCAGAACGGACACTTCATGGGCGCGGGTTGATCCGGTCCGGGTAAAGCGGGAATTTCGAGGTCAGCTCCTGCACCTCTCCTCGCACCGCCGCTTCCACCGAGGTGTTGCCGAGGTTGGTGAGGACGCGGTCGATGAGGGTGGCGATCAGGGCCATCTCAGGCTCCTTCATCCCACGGGTGGTGACCGCCGGAGTCCCGATCCTGATCCCGCTCGTGACCATGGGGCTCCGGGTCTCGAAAGGGATCGTGTTCTTGTTCACAGTGATCCAGGCGCGGTCGAGGGCTTTCTCGGCATCCTTCCCCGTGATTCCCTTCGCCGTCAGATCCACCAGCATGAGATGGGTGTCGGTCCCGCCCGACACAAGCCGGTAGCCCTTGCTCAAGAGCGCGCTGGCCAGAGCCTTGGCGCTGGCGATGATCTGACGCTGGTACGCCCTCCACTCGGGGGTCAGCGCCTCGCGGAAGGCGACAGCCTTCGCCGCGATGACGTGCATCAGCGGTCCCCCCTGGATCCCGGGCATCACCGCCTTGTCCAGCGCCTGGGCGTGGGCAGCGCGGCACATGACCATCCCGCCGCGAGGGCCCCTCAAAGTCTTGTGAGTCGTAGTGGTGACGAAGTCCGCATAAGGGATCGGCGAAGGGTGAAGCCCCGCGGCAACCAGCCCCGCGGGGTGGGCGATGTCTGCCATCAGGGCGGCCCCGACCTCATCGGCGATCTCGCGGAACGGCTTGAAGTCGATCGCCCGAGGGAACGCCGAGCCGCCGGCAACGATGATCTTAGGGTGGTGCTCCCGCGCCAGGTCCCTCACCTGGTCGAAGTCAATCAGCTCGGTGTCCTTCCTGACACCGTAGGGAACGATCTTGTAGAGCTTCCCTGAGAAGTTGACCGGGCTCCCCATCGTGAGGTGGCCGCCGTGGGAGAGGTTGGGGCCGAGAATCGTGTCCCCGGGCTGGAGGAGCGTGAAGTACACGGCCATGTTGGCCTGGGAGCCCGAGTGGGGCTGGACGTTCGCGTGCTCGGCGCCGAACAGCTCCTTCGCCCGCGCCTGGGCCAGCTCTTCTGCCTGGTCAACGATCTCGCAGCCGCCGTAGTAGCGCCGCCCGGGATAGCCCTCGGCGTACTTGTTAGTCATCACCGA
>CAZXPE010000180.1:0-4440 GCA_964642915.1 uncultured bacterium
TCCTTTTCTCGCTCACGTCCTCGTGGCAGTTGACGCAGACAGCCCCCCCTGCGAATCGAACCTCCCGCGCGACCTCACGTTTCACCGAAGCTGCCCGATACACCCCCTGTTTCACGATCGAAGCGGGAACGAGATAGCGCGTGAGCAGCACCCCGGCGCCGATGACGAGGACGACGATCGCGAGCCTTCTGATCTGCTCTGGAATCCTCGCCATGCGGCTCATCTTCTCATCTGCCGTATTTCCGGTCGATCTCGGCGCGGATCTGGGCCACCTGGTATCCCGCCTTCACCATTCGAGACGCGTCCAGCGCCTCATCCATGCAGATGTCTCAGGTGGCAGCGTGGCCGTCGGTGTAACAGGACAAGAGGCTCTTGTGCCCCATGTGCTTGTCGCAGTAACAGTAACAGTAGAGCTGGTCGAGCACTTCCGGGATTTCCCGCGCGATCCGGTGAGTGAGTGCGGCTTTCCCGACGAAGAGGGCCGGGTCGAGGGTCGGTCTGGTCTCCCTGAGCGCGGCTGCCTGAGCGCCGCTGCCCGGCGACAGGGCGGGCTCTACCGCGGCCATCCGCTGAGAAGGCGCTCTTGCGAGCCATCCGAGGCCTGCGGCTCCGGCCACTACGAGCACCGCCAGAGCGACCAGCCACCAGCGCCGTGACGTCCCGCCCGCGGGCTCCACTGATCGACCCCGATGTTTCCCCATTACGCTCCTCCTCCCTTCTTCACCGGAGGCTTGGCCAGGGATTGAAGGTATCGGGAGATGTCAGCCAGCTCCTGGCCGGTAAGAATTGGCCAGGAGATTTCCTGCTTCTGGGCCTGGGCCTCCATGTAGCGGCTGTGGTTCCACATCCCCGCCAACACTCCCGCAGGCAAGCCGACCACCGCTGAGGTCGCAAAATCTGCTCCGATCTTCCCGCCTTTCCCGCGCACAGAGTGGCAGTTGAGGCACCCTTTGCCCTGGACGAGCTGCCTTCCTCTCCCTGAGCTGACAGCCTGGTCGAAGTAATGAGAGACATAGAGATACGCCAGGATGTCAGCCATCTCCTGGCCGGTGAGCCTGGGGACCTGGATCCCGATCTCTTTCATCTTCGGCCACATGGCCGGCCCGTGGTTCCACATGAGCGACGCGAACTGGGTGAGGCTCACGTGGTGTTTCCGCCGGCCCAGCTCCGGCCCCACCTTGCCGCCCTTGCCGCCGACGGAGTGACAGGCGACGCACCGCTTCTCGCCGAAGAGCTTCTGGCCGCGCTCGGGAGTCCCTGGAACGACCTGAGCGGTATCGCCTCCACCATCTTTGGCCGCCTCAACGATGTAGGCGATCAGGTCAACCATCTCTTTGCCCTGAAAGGCGGGGCGAGCGATCCCCTTGGCCTTCATCGCCTCGGCCATCGCCGGCCCGTGGTTCCACATGGCCGCGGCGACCAGGGCCCGACGCGCCCGCCCTTGCCGCCGACCTCGTGGCACTGGACGCACCCCTTGGTCGAGTAGATCTTCTCCCCCGCTTTGGGGTCGCCCAGCTCATCGTAGTACTGGGCGGTGAAGAGGAAGGCAATCAGGTTGGAGATCTCGCCCTGCGTGAGAGCGGGGCGCTCGATCCCCGCCTCCCTCATCTTCGCCCCCATGCGGGGGAGGTGGTTCCAGATTGCCGCTCCCATCTCGAAGAAGCCCTTCCCGGTTTCGATTCGACCGAGGTCGGGACCCACTCCTCCGCCGAATCCCCGAAGGGCGTGGCACTTCCCGCACCCCTTCTCTGCGAACACCTTCCCTCCGGCGAACATCGCCCAGTCAGGCGCGAACGGCTTGGGGGGCTGCTGCTGAGCCGGGGCGGGCGTGGCCACGGCGAAGAAGAGCACGATCAGCACGGCGATCACGGCGACGGCGCTTCGATTCACTCGAATCATCAGGGCTCCTTTCCAATGAGGGGTTTCTTGGGAACCGGCATCCACGCTGAGAAACGATACGGCCCCCTCCCCTCAGCCGTCAAGCCTGAAACCGCGCGCGGGCTACCTCAGGCCGCCTCGCCCGTCTCCTCCCCAACGGCGCCGGCTCAGCGGGCTCCACCCAGCGTCCTGGAAAAGGCCCTGAGCAGGTCAGTCTCGGTGATTATGCCGACCACCCGTCCGTCCTGAGTCACCGGGAGGGCGCCGATCGTGTGCTCCAGCATGAGGCGCGCCGCCTCAGCCACGTCGCGGTCGGGTGTGACAGTGATCACGCTCCTGGTCATTACCTCCTTCACCATCAGCTTGGCCAGAAGATAGTGAATCTCCCAGACCGACAGGCTCGTGGCCGGAGAGGGAAGGTTCAGCCTGATGTCCCGGTCGGTGACGATCCCGACCAGGCGATCGGCCTCCACTACCAGAAGGTGGCGGACCCGCTTGCGCTGCATCAGCTCCTTCGCTTCTGAAACCGGCGTGGCGGGAGGAATGGTGATCGGGTGTTGGCTCATCCACTCTTTGACCTGCATGTCACCCTCCAGAGGACGCGGCGGCGCCTGAGGGCCGCAAGGCGCTCGAGCCGCCGCGCCAGGTACAGGACCTCCTGGGCCGCGCTCCACGTGTCAGTGGTTTCGGTGTCTATAACCAGATCAGGCCTGAGCGAGTGCTCGTAAGGAACGTCCACTCCCGGCACCGTCGCTCCTGGAGTCCCGGCGCGTGCATAGATACCGCTCGGCGCGTACCCGCCCTGACGGCCCCTCTCGCGCTCGCGGCAAGCCTCAAGGGAGCAGACGAGCTGGACCTCGGCGAAAAAGGGAATGAGGCTCCGGGCCATCTCCCTCCACGCCCTCCTGTGGCCGGTGGCGTCGATGATGACAGGACTGCCGGCTTCGGTGAGGAGCTTCGCCATCACCACAAGAGCCCGATAAACCATCTCCCGCTCGGCCGCATCGTAGGTCGGATCGGGGGTGAGGATCCGCCTCAGCTCGTCAAGCTCGAGCACCTTGGCGGTCACGCCGCGAACCGCAATTCCCCTGGCGACCCGCTGAGCGATGGTCGTCTTCCCGCTTCCCGGCGGCCCGGTGATCCAGATCGCCCAGCTCATCACCACATCTCGTTTACGACCGCCGGGTCGAACGGCTTCAGTTCGGCCATGGACCCGGCGAAGCGGAAGAGGCGGAATCTCGTCGCGTCGGAGATTTTCGGGTACCAGAGCGGATGGGCGATGACGAGCGCGCGGAAGCAGAAGAAGGGCGGGAAGGTCTCTAGGATCTCCCTGTCCCTCGTCAAAGCAAGGTAAGCGTCGAGGAAGCGGCGGAAGAGCCCCCTGAACGGCTCGGCGACTCCCGGTCCCTTTATAAGCCCGAAGAAGAGATAGTTGACGGCAAGAGCTGCCACGTCGTCGGCAGGCTCTCCCCACTCCCCACGGCTCCTGTCGAGGAGCGAGAAATCAGTCCCTTCGCGGAAGAGGATGTTCCACGGGTGAAAGTCTCCGTGAACGCGCGAGAGGCGATGAGCTTTGCCGCGAAGACGCCACCGCCACGCTACAGCGCCGCGCTCGAGCGCCTCGCACGCCTCTGGATCGAGGAGCGGATACGGATGGGGGTAGCTGTCCAGGATCCCCATCAGGCACTCGCCGTGGCCGATAAGCTCACGGAGCCTTCTGTGGTAGAGCCAGGGGGCGTCCTTCTTCTCGGCGTGGGCCCCGGCGAGGTACAGGGCGAGCGCTTCCACCCGATCCTCGTCCCGGGGCTCGATGGGATCGGTCAACAGGCGGTCCAGATCGAGCCAGTACGGACGCCCCCTGGCTTTCTCTACGACCTGAAAAAACTCAACGGCGTCACCGGCAGAGACCATCTCGCCGTCCCGTCGCCTGAACCCGACGTCGTAGCTCCTGACGTGGCGCGGGAGGGCGCTGTACGCGGAGTGACTCCAGAGCGCCTGCCACGCCAGGTCGGCCGGATAGTCGTGGCCGAAGCCGCGCTCAGGACGGGTGCGCGAGAGAACGAAGCTTCTTGGCTCCCCGCCGACCAGGCACTCTATCTCAAGCGGCATGCCGTAACCGAACCCCTTGAGGTCGTCCCCCTCGCCTGAGATCCCTTTTAGGGGGCGGAGAGCCAGCAGTTCTACCGGCGCGCCGAGCAGTTTCGCAAGATACGACTCGATTTCACGGTACTCGAACACCCGAACTCCTCCCTTGCCGGCGCACCATTGTGAAGAACTCACAACGTGAAAAAAGGTGCAATCCAGGTGCCACGCCGGGGGAGCGCAGAAAATCCAGAAGAACCATAAGATTACAGGCCGGCAACGGTCGCTTGAACGATAGCTTCTTGGGGCGGCAGCGCCCCAGTTGGGGCGGGGCCACCCCATCGGCATTGCGCCGGCGGCTCAAAACAAGCTGGAAAGACCCGGCGCCATCGAAGTATAGTGACCGGTGATGACCGACACAGAAGCCGGTGATCTCATCAGGGCCAGCGTTGTTTTCAACGCGATCTCCTCGAAGGAAAT
>CAZXPE010000181.1:0-4425 GCA_964642915.1 uncultured bacterium
GGCCGGGTGCTCGTCCTGGAGCGTGAGGCGACGATCCGCGCAGCCGACGCGTCGGGCATCGCGATCGTGAGCGTGGATGGCGATCCGGAGTGACACGCGCGCAGGCGCCCCGGCGGTCATGCTCGTCGCCGGCGAGGCGTCCGGCGATCTGCACGGCGCCACGCTCTGCCGGGCGATCCGTGAGCTTGCCCCCGCATGCCGGTTGTTCGGCATGGGGGGCGCCCGCATGGCTCAGGCCGGGATGGAGCTTATTGCCGATGTCAGCTCGGACGCTGTTGTAGGCTGGACAGAGGCGCTGAGCCGCCTGCCGGCGCTTCACCGCGCGTACCGGCGGCTCAGGGCGGCGATGGAAGGCCCCTCGAAGCCGGACGTGCTGGTCCTCATCGACTTCCCCGAGTTCAACATTCGCCTCGCCCGCGCCGCCGGGCGCGCCGGTGTGCCCGTGGTCTATTTCATTCCGCCTCAGATCTGGGCGTGGCGCGGCGGCCGCATCAGGACCATCCGGCGTCTCGTGGCCCGCGTGCTCGCTGTCCTTCCGTTTGAAACCCCTCTCTACCGGTCGGCTGGCGTTCCAGTTGAGTTCGTCGGCCACCCGGTGCTGGATCTCCTGGCCGCGGCCCCTCAGAGGAGCCTTGCGCGCCGCCAGCTCGGGGTCGATGAGACTTCAACGCTTATCGGCCTTCTGCCCGGCAGCCGGCGCGAGGAGGTGAGCCGTCTCCTTCCGGAGATGCGCGAGGCGGCGGCCCGCATCGCAGCCGAACGGCCGGACGCGCGGTTCGTTCTCGCCCTCGCCTCGACAGTGGACCGGGGCGCTGTTGAATGTCATCTGGCCGGCGAGCATCGGATCGAGGTGGTGAGTAACCTGACGTACGCCGTGATGGCTGCTTCCGACCTGGTGCTGGTCGCTTCGGGAACGGCGACCCTCGAGGCCGCGCTGCTTGGCGCGCCGATGGTCGTCTGCTATCGCGTGTCGCGTCTGAGCGGGCTTGTCGGCCGGCTTCTCATTCGCGTCCCCTGGATCAGCCTCGTCAACATCACGCTGGGCCGGGCGGTCGTACCGGAGCTCTGCCAGGGCGATGCCACGGGGGAACGGATCGGCAGCGAGGCGTTGCGCTTGCTGAACGACGCAGCCGGGAGAAAGGCCCAGCGGGAGGCGTTCGCCGAGCTGTCCGGGCGGCTCGGCGCTGCGGGTGTCGGCGCTCGGGCAGCCAGGTCAGTCCTCGCTGTTGCCGGCTACCCGCTTGGGCCCGAGACGGGCGCGAACCCCGCTGAGTTGAAGACATGAGACTCCCGGAGAGATTGCTCCTGGCGGCCGCTCCCCGCCTGGGCCACTGGGTTGTGCGCATCCTGGCCTGGACTCTGGCAATCAACGTTGTGGATAAACGGCATGTGGAGCCCATCTGGGAGCGCCGCGGGCCGGTGATCTACGCTGTGTGGCACGGCAGAATACTCATGCTCCCGTATCTTTTCGGACGGACCCATCGGGTGCATGTCCTGGCCAGCCGCCATAGGGACGGCGAGCTGGTCGCCAGGTTCGTCCGCACCTTCGGGTTTGAGGCGGTTCGCGGCTCGACGACTCGCGGTGGATCGGTGGGGCTCAGACGGCTTGCCCGGCTGCTCAGGGCAGGGGCGGAGGTGGCCATGGCTCCGGATGGCCCGCTCGGCCCCCGTTACGTCGCTCAGCCCGGGGTCGTCGCTCTGGCCGGAATAACCGGCAGCCCTATCGTTCCGCTGACCTTCAGCGCCCACCCGGCATGGCGTCTCTCGAGCTGGGATGAGTTTATGATTCCCAAGCCGTTTTCCAGGGCGGTGGCGTGCTTCGGTCCGCCGATCACGGTGCCCGCCGGCTCAGATCGTTCCCGGCAGGAAGAGTTAAGGAAGGAGCTTGAAGAATCACTCAGGGCCCTCACCATGCGAGCCGACGACCTGGCGCGGGTGGCGTAGCCATGTACGCCCTATACACTTTCCTCCTCGGTTGCGCGATGCTCTGTTATCTCCCGGCGTTTGCCAGGCGGCGGCTTACCTCTGACGGATACGCCCCGGGACTCGCTGAGCGATTCGGCCGCCTCGATCTCGGCGGCACGCCGGATCCCCGTTGCTGGATCCACGCGGTCTCCCTCGGTGAGGCCACTACAGCCGTCCCGCTGGTGGAGGAGATCAGGCGGCGCTGGCCCGAGCTTCAGATCGTGTTCACCACTGTAACGCCCACGGGGAAAAGCGTGGTTCTTGACCGCCTCGGGAAGCAGGCTACTCATCGGTATTTCCCGTTTGATTTTCCCGGCCCGGTCCGTCGAGCGCTCGACGCGCTCCGCCCTCAGTTCTTCCTCTCGATGGAGACTGAGATCTGGCCGAACCTCCTCAGAGAACTTGACCGGCGGGGGATCCCGTCGATGATCGTCAACGGCCGGCTCTCCGACCGGTCCTTTGCCCGCTACAAGCTGATCCGTTTCTTCATGCGCCGCGTGCTCTCCCACGTGACCATCTTTGCCATGCAGTCGGCTGAAGACGCCCGCCGCGTCATAGCCCTGGGGGCGCACCCCGGCAGAGTGGTCGTGACAGGGAACCTCAAGAGTGACGCCCGGCCGGCCGAGGGCGGGAGTGACCTGATCTGGCGTCGTCTTCTGGGGCTTTCCGGAAAAGATCCGGTGTGGATCGCCGGGAGCACCCGGCAGGGTGAGGAGGAGATAGTGCTCGACGCGTACATGGCGCTCAAGGCCGGCTTCCCGGGGTTGCGGCTGATTCTGGCCCCCCGTCACCCCGAGCGCGTGCCTGAGGTTGAGCGGCTGCTCCAGGAGCGTCAACTCACCGGGACGCGGCGGAGCGCGCTTCCCAGGGAGGCGGCCGGGAGCGAGGTGATCCTCCTCGACACCGTTGGGGAGCTCTCCCATCTCTATGGCCTGGCCGACGTGGTCTTCGTCGGAGGCAGCCTCGTTCCCTGGGGAGGGCATAACATGCTGGAACCCGCCCTCAGTGGGAAGCCCGTGCTCTTCGGCCCGCACCATATGAATTTCAGGGAGAGCGCCCGGCTCCTGCTCGATGCCGGCTCAGCGATTCAGGTTTCTGACGGGAAGGATCTGGCCGCTCAGGTCGGCAGGCTCCTGGGCGACCCGGGACTAAGGGCGCGAATGGGAGAGAAGGGATACGAAGCCGTGCAGTCCTGCCAGGGAGGCGTGCAGAAAACGCTGGATCTGATCGAGCGCTTTCTCATCAAAGATCCGGGGTCTCCGGCAGAGGACACCGAGCAGTGAAGCGCCGCGCCGGCATTGCCGCATCAGGGATCCGAAGGGTGTGGGAGGAAGGTGCGCCCCAGACCCTGGCGGCCGGTCTGAGCGCTCTGGGTCTCGGATACCGGGGGCTCCTCGGCTTCCGCGACGCTCTCTACGCAGCCGGGCTTCTCAGGAGCCGCGCTCTTCCGTGCCCGGTGATCGGCATCGGCAACCTCACCCTAGGAGGGACAGGGAAGACCCCGGCCGTGGAGCTGGCTGTCAGGACGCTACGGGAGGCGGGGGCCGAACCCGGCGTGGTCAGCCGCGGCTACGGGCGGTTGACCGCCGGGGTTCAGGTCGTGTCCGACAGGACGGGAATTCGCCTTGACGCGAGGCGCGCCGGTGACGAGCCGCTCCTCCTGGCTCGCAGGCTTCCGGGCGTGCCGGTTGTGGTTGGGGGAAACCGCTTCGAGGCCGGCAAGCTCTGCGTGGAGCGTTTCGGCGTTAGCGCTCTGGTGCTGGACGATGCCTTTCAGCACCGCACCCTCAGAAAAGATCTTGAGGTTCTGCTGGTCAACGGCCTCTCGCCGTGGGGAAATGGACGCCTCTTTCCCCGTGGCCCTCTGAGGGAGCCGTTTGAAGCTATGGGGCGGGCCCATCTGCTCGTCGTCACGCGGCCTCCCGACGCCGACTGCGTGAGCGAGATCTCTCGAATGTTCAGGCTGCACAACCCTGAGGGTGCGCTTGTCCTGGCCGACTATGAGCCGGTAGAATGCTGGCAAGCGCAGTGCAACACATCACATGCTCCGGATGAGCTCAAGGGCCGCAGGCTTCTGGCGTTCGCTGGCATCGCTTATCCCGAGGGGTTCCGGGAGACTCTGGCGCGGATTGGCGTAACGGTGGCCGGCTTTGAGAAATTTCCCGACCATTACTGGTACGAGGAAGACGACCTTGTCTCGCTTGTGGAGCGCGCGCGGGCGGGGGGAGCGGAGGGGCTGGTGACAACGGAAAAAGATTGGGTGCGCCTCTCGTGCTTGACTCTGCCGCCGACCCCGCTCTGGGTTCTTGGCATCCGGATGACAGTTACGGATGGCCTCGACCGCTGGCGTTCGGCTGTCGGAGGGGTTGCCGCTCGATGAAACCGATAATCGCCTCGGAAGTCCGGCGCCTGCTGATCCGGCTTCCAAACTGGCTCGGCGACAGCGTCATGGCGCTGCCT
>CAZXPE010000182.1:0-4386 GCA_964642915.1 uncultured bacterium
GGCTTCAGATATTTCACCTCGGCCTCGACGACGGGCATGTGGAGCGTTCCGTCCACCTCCGACATCGGGTAGCCCTTTTGTCTCAGGAACTCAACGCGCCCGACCTCCATGTAGACGAGATAGTTGGAGTAGTAGACGACCCCCATCGTGTCCGTTTCGGCGTATCTCACCCGAATCGTCGTCTCGGCAGCCATGAGCGTCCCGTTGCCGGTTACAGGTACTGGCCGTAGCGGATCTTCTCGACGACGCCCCGGATGCGCCGGTAGCCGTCGATCTCGCTCAGGATGTCGTGAGCTGTGACGGGTCCGGGATCCTCCCCGAATCCGGCCTTGTGGACCTTTGACTCCAGGGCCCGGCGCACGATCTCGGCGATCTCGGCCCCGCTCATCCCGCCCATCGGAGGGAGGACGACGCTGTAGTCGAGGGCGGCGAAGAGTTGCCTTCCGGCGTCCTGCTCGGCCCGCGCCTTCAGGAGGTTCAAGATCTCTTGCTGTGCCGGGGAATCCGGGAGCGGCACCTCGATGAGACGGTCAAGACGCCCCGGAGCCACCAGCGAGGGATCCAGCACGTCGATCCGGTTGGTGGCGGCTGCCACGATAATTCTTGAAAACTCCTCCAGCCCGTCGAGCTTCTCGGCCAGGGCCGCCACGAGCCTGGCGCTGGCCTCCCGCGACTGGGGGGGCGGCAAGAGGTGCTCCAGCGAGAGGGCGTCGGCTTCGTCCAGGAAGACCACAGCGCCTCCTTCCCGCACAGCGATGGCCAGGATCTCCTGGAGAATCTCCCCGGTGTTGGGGCCGAACTTTGAGGTGAGGTTCATGAGCTTTAGATGGTAGAACGTCGCCCCGGCTGAGGTGGCGAGCGCCTTGGCAAGGAGCGACTTCCCGGTCCCGGGCGGGCCGTAGAGGAGCACGCCCTTGGGAGGGGTGATCCCCCACCGGCGATATAGCTCCGGCTGGCTCAATGCGACGGTGAAGCCTTGAAGCGTCGCCTTGGCCTCGCTGAGCCCTCCGATCTGAGCGAAGGAGACGTCGGGGCGGATCTTCACCTCAACGCGGCCGGTGAGGTCTCCATACTTCTCTCCGAGCTTGGCTAGGACGTCGTCCAGCCTCCGCTGGAGCGCCCACTCCCGGCTGGCCAGTTCTTTCGGGCTCTCAATCATCTTCAGAAGTGAGGGGTGGGGGCTGATCGCGGAGTGATCGGGGTCGCCTTGTCAAAGACCCGGTCCTCCACCAGGATCGGCGCTTTCGCCCTGATGGCCAGGGCGATGGCGTCTGAGGGGCGTGAATCCAGCGACATATCGGTCCCGCCGGCGTTGAGGTGGACGACGGCGTAGTAGACGTCGTCTTTGAGGTCGGTGATCACAACCTGCTTGAGAGAGACCTTCAAACGCCCGAAGAGGGTGAGGAAAAGGTCGTGAGTGAGGGGTCGCGGTGGCGTGAGGCCCTGAAGCGGGATGGCGATGCCGTTGGCCTCGGCCAGGCCGATGACCATGCTCAGGTTGCGCCTGTCGCGCTTTCCCTGGAGGAGCACCATCGGCTGCTGGCTCCGCTCGTCGAGCACCACCCCGACCACTTCCGCTTCCTGAGGTCCCACGGCTTTGGGAGTGACTGCCTCCCGTTTCTCCTGGGTCCCCGCAGAACCGAGGAGAGCTGCTCCCAGGAGCCCGACGATCACGATCCAACTCTTCGTTCTCATCGTAGTTCCTCGCTTTCGCGACACCGGCAGCCGCCGCGTCGTGGGCTCAGTATCGGCCGTGCCCCTGGCGAAGTCAACCCCTCGGGAGCCTGAGGCTCGCCGCGAAGCCTCCGGCGAGCAGGAGTGTGAGGATCCCGAACATCGCCCCGTACCCCAGGCCGTGGATGACGTAGCCGAACGCCATGGAGCCGAGGGCGCTTCCGCTCAGGATTGTCGAGCTGTAGATCCCCACCGCCTGGCCGCGCCGTGATTCGTGAGTGAGGTCCATGACGAGCGCAGAAAGAGCAGGGAAGAGAAACCCGTGGGCCCCTCCGGCAAGTATCCCGGCCAGCAGGAGGAAGGGGAGCAGCGGGACCGCCGCGGGGGTGTCCACCAGAACAGCGAGAGCGGTAAGAATGGCAGAGGCTGTCGCCTGGACCAGCATCGAGGGGACGATCACAGCCCGCCGGCCGAGAGTGTCGATGAGATGGCCTCCCGCAGCCCTGACCAGCATCGCCGACCCGGCGTAGCCGGTATAGAAGAGCGAGAGGGTTGTCACGCCTAGTCGCTCGGCGAAGGTCGGGAGGAATGTGAAGATCGTTCCGGTCCCGGCTCCGAAGAAGAGCGCGAGGGCCATGTGGAGGCGGAAGATATCGCCAAGCTCCGGGAGGATTCCGCGGGCTCTCGGGCTTGCAGGGGGAGTTGCCGTCTCCGGACCCCGGATCCCCAGCGCCATGACCATGGCCACAATGGCCAACGCCGCCGCCTCGAAGAAGAACGCCCGATAGCCGAACTCCCGGATCACCCATTCGCCGGCGAGAGGCGCGAGGGCGGTCGAGAGGAGGCCCGATATCCCGAAGATCCCCAGGGCGTATCCACGATGCTCGGGAGACGCCAGGGCGACGATCAGGGTGTAGTTGGCCACGAAGAAAGCTGAGAAGGCCACTCCCTGGAGGAGGCGAAGGAGGACGAAGTGCCATGTGGAGGAGCTCGCCGCGAACGCGATTGAGGAGAGCGCGGCCAGACTCACGCCGAGAAGCATGAACGGACGGCGCCCCACTCGGTCCACCCACGTTCCCACCAGCGGCTGGCAGAAGATCGCTGAGGCGCTGTACATCCCCATGATGATCCCGATCTCGGCTGCGGTTCCGCCGCGCTGCTGGATGTAGAGGGGAAGGAGGACGAAAGAGTTGAGAGAAGCGAGAAGGAGGAAGTTGGTCGCGGCCGCGTAGGCGAAGGGACGGGTGAAGACCGGGCGAGAATATGGCATCACCGACGTTGAATTTCCAGCGGGGTCGAACGTACAATGGCCGCGATTAAACAGTATAGCACGGGGTGACAGACAATGCCGGGAGTGACGACAATCGACGACCTGCTCGCTCAGGCTCTTGTCACTGAGGCGCCGGGCAACGGGCGCCTCACCCTTGCGCCGCTCTTCCAGGGATTCCCCGGGAGCGCCCACGGGGGAAGCGTCGTCGCAGCATTTGATAGGGCAGCCACCCCTCATATCGGCTCAACGACGTTGCCGCGCGCTATTGATGTCCGAATTGAGAGGCCGATCCCTCTAGACGTCGCGCTTCGGCTGATCCACGGACCTTCTGATTCGGGCGTTCTGTTGAAGCTCGCTCACGACGATCGGTTGCTGGCAGAGGGGAGCGTGACGCCCTCTGAGCGCAGCGATGCGGAGGGCCCACAATGGGACGGGCGGAGGAGCGGCGGGAGAGGTTGGGACCTTCCTACTGCTCTGGGGTGCCTGGCGTGCGGCAGGGAGAACCCCGTCGGCCTTCGCGTCGGGCTGAGCTTTGATGAGGAGGCGGTCTGGAGTTGTTACCTCCCCCGCGAGACCTTCCTGACCGCTGCCGGCCGCCCGACGCCGGCCCTCTTCACAGTTCTGCTCGATGAGATCGGGTGGTGGCTCGGGGCGCTCGCGTCAGGAGAGGCCGGGGGGACCACAGAGATCAGCGTGGCGCTTGAACGTCAGGGCCGCGCGCTTGATGGGCCTCTCCTGATCCTCGGTCGCCGGGACGGTGTGACGCCCACCGATCAGAAGGGGCACTTCTGGAAGGCTCGCGCAGCCATCTTCACGGCGGCAGGAGAGCGTCTCGCTTCGGGAGGGGTCACGTTCGCGGCGAGCCGGGCCTACTCGGCGCGCCTCATTCCGAAGATGCTCGCCAGCAACTCTCCCGAGTCACTCCGCCGCGTCTTTCCCCGTTCTGTCTGATCGGTCTTAGAACACCACTGAGGGCTGTTCAGCTCGGACGCGCTCGCGTCAGCGGCTTTCGGGGCAGTTGGTCTCCCACTGTCCCGGCACCCACTTCTCCTGAGGATGGTAGCCGGGCTTCCAGACCTGGATGCACCCGCCCACCTCTACCACAGGACCGTAGCCGCCAACCACCAGGGCCGGCTCGGCGGATGGTCGCACGGGGCTCAGCAAGGACTGAAGGAAGACGATCGGCAGCATGACACCCACGTAGACCACCGTCGCGGCAAGGGCCGGGGCGGCGCCGAGGACCCCGTACTGGTCAACGGGGGCCGGCATCGCCAGCTCGTGGGCTTCCACTGGCGGCGCGAGGCTGAACAGAATCAGAGCGATGAGCAGGGGCGCGGTCACACGCATCATAGATCCCTCCCGGGCAGGATTGAGAGTGATCTAATGATCCCCGCTGCCGCCGGCCGAAGTCAAGAGGAGATCGGCCGTTGCAAAAAGTTGCA